>CAZFWQ010000559.1:0-2237 GCA_964522755.1 uncultured Oscillospiraceae bacterium
GCATGGGTGTCGTTTGACGTGCAGATGCTGACCGCATCGATCGCAGGATCGGATAGCATTTCCGCAACACTTTCATATACGATTCCACCATACTCCTTGGCAAGTTGCTGCGCTCTTTCCCCGATCGGATCAAAAAATCCGGCCAGCTCGCAATGGGAATTTGCAGAATATTCCGGGGCATGGCGAATTTTTGTGATCGCACCGCATCCGATGATTCCAATCTTAATATTCAACTACGTTCACTACTCCATCTCTTTTGAAATTTAATCACCATACTTCTTTGAACTAGATTTTCAATGCCTGTGTCCTAATATGTGAGCACAAGCTGGATGATGTCCTTTGGATTCTTATCGATCATCTCAAAGGCTTCCGCGGCGTTCTCATAAGGTATTCTGTGAGTGATGAGGTTGTCGAGTTTCAACTTTGACAATAGCTCGATGCAGGCGTTTTCTTTCCTTTTATTATCCCATATATGCCTGATCTCCGGATTGATGAAGACGGTCTGGGAGCTTCTCAGTGAAATCCGGTTATGATGGAATTCCTCCGAAAGGTCAAGATCGGTGCAAAGTCCCTGATACCAGCCCAGTGCGGTGACCGTCGTATCGGGAGCCGCAATCCGTATCGCCTCGTTCAGAGCCTTCTGATTCCCAGACACTTCAATCACGGAATCCGCGCCCCTGCTGCCGGTGAGTTTTCTGATCTCATACGCGATGTCACTGCAGGTTCTTGGATTGAAAACCATATCCGCTCCATTTTCCATGGCGACTTCAAGCCGTTTGTCAAACAGATCGACTCCATATACTTTGAACGCACCGGACATTTTCGCCATTTGGGCGACAAGCTGCCCCAGCGCGCCAAGCCCTGATACGGCAACAGTATCGCCGAGTTTGATTTTTGTATCCAAAATCCCGTTGAATGTGGTCATCAGGTTGGTGAAAAACACGCCGTGTTCCGGTTTTATGTTTTCGGGAAGCTTGATCACCTGGTCTTCCGGCTTAACAATCTGCGACTGGTGCGGTGCGTTGGAGTATACGATATCCCCGAGTTGGAGATTCTTTATTTCCTTTCCCGTTTCGATGATTCTTCCGACATTGGCATATCCCATATACCAGACGCCCGGTGTGCAGCTTTTGATGGGATATCCCCACAAATCCTTGTCCTCGGCTGGTCTGAACAGTCGGATGTCCCATACGTTCTTGCGCCGGAAAAATGGAACACTGCCTCTGTACACACTCATCTCCGTGCCATGGCTGACTCCGGTGTACATGGTCTGGATCCGGACTTCATTCTCCTTGAGCGGTAAATCTTCCACCTCTTGTATCTTAAGCTTCCTTGGGCCTTCATAAACCATCACGTTCATCGCATACTCCTCCATCTGTCTGTGTTCTTTGTATTGACTTTTCACATCCCCGTTGCAGGGCGGGGTCTTCTTGCGTATATTCTATTCCCATCATGTCTTAAAAAGAATACACGGGTGTCGCTCTTTTTTATACAGATGTTGTTATTAATGTTGCTCTTTTTTGTGTTTGCTTCCCGTTTCATGGTATAATTCAAAAAGGAACGAGAGAAAGGGAATAGGGATGGAAGCGAAAACATTTGTATTCGAGCATTCGAATCGCATCGAGAAGTATTGCAGCCGCCAGCTTGACGCTGATCTTGACCTGTATTACTGTGGGCTCGAGAATTGTGTCACCGATTTCACCTGCGGACCTCACGCCCGCTATTGCTTTCTTATCCATTATGTTGTTAAAGGGAAAGGATATTTTCTTGCAAACAATGTACGGTACGAGCTGGGTCCAGGGGACCTTTTCACCATCTTCCCCGGAGACCTGACCTACTATGCCACCGATCCGGAAGACCCCTGGTCTTTCTGCTGGTTTGGATTCGGCGGAAAAAAATCACTGGAGCTGCTTCATGGCTGTGGGCTGGCGAAAAGCACCCCGGTCATGCATCTGCCGGAACAAGATGCGGTCGACGGGCTGGTCCAGGACTGTGTCATGGCCATACCGGAAAGTGGAGAACCTCTGAAAACACAGCTTCAGGGATATCTTTATCTGATATTTTCAATCATGCAGAAAACCCATCTGAAAACCGAAACGGATGGTATCAAGAAGCCTCTGTTCACAGAACATGTGGAAAAGGCCCTTCTGTTTATCGAGTACAGTTTTTTCAAGGCGGTGGCCGTGCAGGATATCGCCGATTACGTCGGGCTGGAGCGTACCTATTTCAGCAAGATA
>CAZFWQ010000560.1:0-2231 GCA_964522755.1 uncultured Oscillospiraceae bacterium
GACGCTTTTCAATCAACTGACCGGCGCCAACCAGCATGTCGGCAATTTCCCCGGTGTGACGGTGGAAAGCAAGCAGGGAGAGCTTCGAGGGCACAAAGACGCAGTCATCGTGGATCTTCCGGGTATCTACTCTCTATCACCGTACACGAGCGAAGAGGTTGTCACGCGCGACTTTTTGATGAATCAGCATCCGAATGGCATCCTCAACGTGGTGGATGCAACCAATATCGAACGAAACCTTTACCTGAGCATGCAGCTCATAGAACTCAATATGCCCATGGTCATTGCGCTCAATATGATGGATGAAGTGCGTTCCAACCGGGGAACCATCAACATATCGCAGATGCAGCAGGAACTAGGGGTTCCTGTGGTTCCCATTTCCGCCGGCAGGAACGAGGGAATCAGCGAACTGATCGGCATTGCAATGAAAACGGCTGAATCTAAGCAGATTCCAAAAAGACAGGATTTCTGTTCCGGTGCTGTCCATCGGACGATCCATGCCGTTGCGCATCTTGTCGAGGATCATGCGGCACGTATTGGAGTCCCTTCCAAATTCGCCTCAACCAGGATCGTTGAAGGCGATGTGGAATTGCTTGAAGCCATGGATCTCACGGACACTGAATTAAGCTCGATTGAAAACAGCATCAGGGAGATGGAGGATACACTCGGAACAGATAGAAAAGCAGCGATAGCGGACATGCGCTATACCTTTATCGACAAGCTCTGCGGGGATACAGTTGTAAAGCCCAAAGAAAGCAAACAGCAGCGCCGCAGCCTCAGAATCGATCAGGTATTGACGAACCAGTACCTTGCCATGCCGATATTCTTCCTGATCATGGGTCTGATTTTCTGGCTGACATTTGGCGTATTCGGACGCTATTTCAGCAGCCTGCTGGGAAACGGCATCAGCTGGATCAGTGATATGACAGGAAACGGACTCGACGCAGCTGATTTCAACCCGGTCATGGTCTCACTTGTCATGGATGGCATCATTGGCGGTGTGGGAAGCGTATTGTCATTTATTCCTACCATTGTGCTGCTGTTCTTCTTTCTTTCCCTCTTGGAGGATAGCGGCTATATGGCGCGTGTCGCCTTCGTGATGGACAAGCTGTTACGAAAAATCGGCCTTACAGGGCGTAGTTTTGTGCCAATGCTGATCGGTTTTGGCTGTTCTGTTCCCGCGATCATGGCGGCACGCACATTGCCGAGTGAACGCGACCGCAAGATGACAATTCTCTTGACTCCTTATATGAGCTGCAGCGCCAAGCTGCCGATTTACGGCATGTTCACAATGGCTTTCTTCCCGCGTCACAGTGCCCTTGTGATGATTTGTCTATACGTTCTGGGTATTTTGCTTGGAGTGATCAACGGACTGGTACTCAACAAGACGATCTATCGTGGCCATCCGGTGCCTTTTATCATGGAGCTGCCCAATTACCGCATGCCGAGCACGAAAACAGTGCTGATGCTTCTTTGGGAAAGAGCCAAGGATTTTCTGACTCGTGCTTTCACAATCATCTTTGTCGCTTCGCTTGTCATATGGTTTTTGCAGACTTTTGACATGCGCTTCAACGTGGTCACGGATGCTTCTGATAGCATCCTTGCCGATATTGGGCGGCTTACGGCTCCGATATTCGCACCTCTGGGTTTCGCCGACTGGCGTGTTTCCACAGCCCTGATTACGGGCTTTATGGCCAAAGAGGCAGTCATCAGCACATTTGCGGTACTTACGGGTGCCAGTGCGGCAAACCTTCCCGCTGCACTTGGCCAGATATTTACGCCTATTACTGCCTTTTCGTTCCTTGTTTTCACTCTCATCTATTCCCCGTGCATTGCCGCGATCGCTGCGACAAAACGTGAAATGAATAGTGCAGCGGCTGCACTGGGAGTCGTTTTATATCAATCTGCCCTAGCCTGGGTCATTGCGTTTATCGTTATTCAGGCATGGAATCTGTTCATATAGGGGAGGCATACCATGGATATCATTGATTATCTGCTTCTTGCAGTCATTTCATTTCTGGTGTTGCTTGCCGTAAGGTATATGCGGAGGAATAAAGGCGGGTGCCGCAACTGCCAAGACTGCCAATATAGCCAGGAATGCGACAAGAAGTGATGGAAAGAGGAAACCTCCATGAAATCTCCATGATTCTATGCGATACTGATGTCATGGTATACCCCTCCGGGGTATACAAAAAAAGATTGATGGAGGAGATTGGAATCATGAAGCATGG
>CAZFWQ010000561.1:0-2224 GCA_964522755.1 uncultured Oscillospiraceae bacterium
ATGCCAAGTGCCGCCTTTCGATCCCGATGGCTTGGAAAATTCGACCTTCCGGAATCCCGCTGGGATGACGGCCTTGATGGACGCTTGGCGGAACGTCCGTTCTGCGATCCCAAGGAGGTCAAACCGCTGCTGCTCTTTCTTTTCGAAAAACTGCCGGGCATTCTTGAAAAGGACCCAAGCCCTGACACCCGCCTGCTGGCCGAAGCGTTTGCCTGGACCTGCTTTGCATTCTGGCAGTGCGGATCCGCCTTTCCGTCCTTCCCGGAAAACCACGCCGCCTGCCTGCACAAGGCGCTGCGTCAACCTGCCAAAAAACGAAGCCCCGCGGCGATGGTCCTTGCTAGACTCCTCGTCCCTGCCAACTACGCCGGGGATGGCCGATGCGGATTCAATCAACTCGCCCTCAGCAATCCGGAACTCATCCGTGAATCCGAGCGCCTCATCCATGCCGGCCGCTACCAGGATTACCTCAAGGCACAGGAGAAGTATGACGAATATGAAGACTACCTGAGCCGCTCCACAGAGTTCCTAGCCGACTGGCAACAGATCAAGGACAGCTTTCCCGGGCAGGTCTGCGGTAAGAGCATGATCCACCGCACTCCGATCCCGGAACGGAACTGGGAACGCGGCCCGGGCGCGCGGTTCGGAGATGTCTCACAGAGCTTCCAGGCAGTGTTCGACCTCTTCTGTTGGAAATACTACCTCTGGGCCATGGATGGCGATCAACCGCATCTTCTCAAAGCCTCCGTCGTCTTCACTCCCCTCGGCACCCAGATCTTCATCCCCGGTTACCTCAGCTTTGATCCCAAACGCGACCTCGACTTTGGCAAGGTCGCCAAACTCCACCGCGCCCGCGGTGTCTCGCGCCAAGGCAAGGGATTTTCAGAAGGCCGCAAGGTGACGGCGAAGATGAAGGGCCTAGCGAAACAGGCAGACCAGGAAGCCCGAAACAAAGGCTTGAAGGGCGACAAACGATATGCCTTCATCTGTCAACGCTTGGGACTGCTGGATCACGGGGATTACCGGCAGGTCAAGCGGTTGCTGGAGGATTCCCGCCCATCAAAGGCATAATCATAACACCACCATGAAAATCAAAATTGCCGACCTCATAAACATAATCAACACGTTCAACACGAACAATCTTCCCGGAATTCTTCCGCGAACACCACCGCTAACTTCCACAACATCGTGGGCAGTAATTTCTAGTGGAAGTCTTCCAGTTCCTCGCCGATTTTGCGGACAAACCGGAAAAGGTTACAATTCCACAAAGTCCTTAGTTGACAGATGCCTCACGCTCGATGACCCCAAACACCCTGGTTCAAAATGTTCGGTTGCTGTCGGTGCTGTCATTGACAATCAGAAAGTCGCACCCGACGCAGAACTTCCGGTCATCCTGGTCATCGGAGTCAACTACGGTCAGCAAAGCAAGCGGCATGACTATGTGAACGTTCCCGTTTATATCACAGACAGAACAAACATGCGATCCAGATTAAATGATGTATTTGCACTTCTTTTGGCCAATGCATGTCCAGTAAAGGCGGCGGCATTAAATGGATGTTTCCATCTGGTCGCCGCGAACTTTTTCCCTTGGATTACCGATCGTTCTTGGTCTGCATACAAGTTCAATAGTGTTGAAGAATCGACCTTAATCCATTGCTGCGGCCATGCCAATCCGGAAGTTTACATTGAAAACTTGATTGGTAAAATACGGCCGCACACAGTGGTCTTTCATGGAGCAAATAATGCAGTCCCTTACTTGGGAGGATGCGTAATTCGCAAGATTCCCGCACCTATCGACTTCGAAGTGATCTTCAGTGACAATCTCGCACCCTCCGGACGGCTCGTGAGTAATGCGGTCAAACTGTGAGTGCTTTTTTGGCAATGTGTCAATGGGGCGGTTTTTATCCAGGCCTTCCGAAAATGAGATAAGACTTAAATAATAGGTCAAAGAGGCTGGCGCGACATGGTGATTCATGGCGCATCCATAATCCTGTCATTTGGAAAATTCTCATGGTTGAGTGACCATTGTCCCCAAACTTCGTCCCTGAAATCCCCTCCGGCGCCAGCTAGCATCCGGCAGCTTTGTTTGCCATGCAGCCGCTCGCCACATTCCTCCCCGCAGTTCCCTACCATGCCGTCTTCAGCTCCTGCGGGTGTTACCGTTACGATTGGTATTACCGCTGGGCGGACGGGCCGTGCGTGATGTTCATCGGCCTGAATCCGT
>CAZFWQ010000562.1:0-2220 GCA_964522755.1 uncultured Oscillospiraceae bacterium
GCTATTGTGATGCAAGGGGCGATAAAGGGTGACATGGATTTGATTCTGACCCGTGACAATGCTTTTTGTCAGATAGAAGGTCAGAAGGTTCGCGTCACAACACCTTCAGAATACCTGGGTAGATGAATTCTGCTGAAATAGGGGAGTCCCACTACCAGCTGCTCCTGGCACGGCCGCTGCAAGGCTGGGACACTTCCTCCACGGCGCCGGACGGACATGGGACCACGCATTTCATGCATCCGGAGCATTTGTAGAAGTCTATCCATGGCTTGTCTTCGGGTGATTCCCTGATGACGGCGTCCCTGTCGCAGACCTGCTGTACAGCACAATCGGAACAGCCCGTGCAGGTTTCCGGACGGATTATCACTCTTTTCACAAAAACCTCATTCTGATGTAATCTGCGGCAATCGCCAGATCATCTGCGGCTTCGCGAGGACCGCAGGGCACCTTTTTCTCACCCCGTACGGCCGCCAGGAAGTTCATTGCCTGGTTGCGCATGGCTGAAATCCTGGGCAGAACAGGCTGTGTCAGCGTTGGTTCATCTTTCCCATTGTCTTTGTAGACGGTGACGGTACCGGGTTGCTGGGCCGCGAGTGGGGCGGGGAGGACAACGTTGACGTAGCCTTTCTCAAAGCCGACGAACAGGGTTTCTTCCCAGTCCCGGGTACGGCCGTACGGAGCCATTTCAAGAACACCTGCGATGCCCGAAACGCTCTCGACCGCCATCAGCACGCCGGATTTTTCCGCGAACACCACCTTGTAGGGTTCTCCCAGGAGGAATCTCATGGCATTGACCTGATGGATGTAGTAGTTGACAAAGGATACATATTCTTTCCCCGTCTTCCCGTCGAAGAAGGAAGGGGGAGACTCAGCCAGAATGGCCGGATAGGCTTCGTCGGAAGAGATCATGTCCGCCATCCCGACACCGCCGGTCCAGTTTCCGGGAGGCATCGTGATTCGCACCATGCGCATGGCCCCGAACTCATTGCTTTTCTTCCATGCGCAGATCAGGTCCTTTGCGTATTCCATCGCCGGGTCGGAACGCTTGTGATAGCCCAGCATGTATACATTATGGTTCTTTTCAGCCAGTTCAGCCAAAATGGCTCCCGATTCCGGACATACGGCAATCGGTTTCTCCGTCAGCAGCGCCTTTCCGGTTTCCAAAATGTCCGGCATGATGTGGATGTGGTGTGAGAAAGGCTGCGCCGCAACAATGGCATCCACATCGGCATTGGCCAGCAGGGACAGGTGGTCTCCGTATATTTCCCTTATCCCGTACCGGCGGGCTACCTCTTCCGCTATCTTTTTCCTTGGTTCCGCCAGGGCGACAACTTCACAATCCGGCAAACCCATGTAATTGATCAGATGGGCTCTCTGTCCCATGAATCCCGTTCCCACGAAACCTAGCCTAATTTTTTTTGCCATCTTCATTCCCCCCGTCAACTTGCTTCGAAAATCCGTTTTCATTCGGGCTCAATCTGGAGAACCCGAGTGGAGCGCCTGATTCATGCGCAATCTGGAGAACCCGGGTGGAGCGCCTGATTCATGCGCAATCCGGAGAACCCGGGTGAAGCGCCTGATTCATGCGCAATCCGGAGAACCCGAGTGAAGCGCCTGATTCTTCCGGTCAGAAAAATAGGAAGAAGCAACTCATTTTGCCAATTCCCCAAATCTGGCAAGAATCGCCAGAGCCGGATCCACTGGAACATCAGCATGCTTTGTATCCTTTGTCGTATGGATAATAGGGGTCTTTTTCAGTGTCTTTCTCTCGAACTGCGGCAGCCACTGGCGTTCCGCCTCAAGAAGATCCGCCACCATGTCCCTGGTTTCCTTCAGGGTCAGCACAGCGCTGGTGAGTGGATCCATGGCGCACGCATGGACAACGCTTTCCGGGTCTCCGGTTTTCGCCGCCAGAACAGCCAGCCTTTGAACGCTGATATTCGTCATGTTCAAGGCTGCGCACTGCGGGGGCAAATCTCCCGTAATCGTGCGGTGAAGACCCATCCGGTCCGCATAGACCGGCCCTTCCGCGCAGCAGTCGGCAGGCAGGTTGGAAATCATCCCGTCATTGCGGAGGTTTCCATTGAATTTGAAGATCTTTCCCGTTTCCATGGCCTCGATGATGTACGAACAGTATTCGGCACTTCTGTGCGGCAACTTTGTAGGTTCATCGGCGAGCATGTCCTGCTGCCTGTATTTTTCCACGACGACAGAAGACCA
>CAZFWQ010000563.1:0-2216 GCA_964522755.1 uncultured Oscillospiraceae bacterium
TACCATCGGGCGACGCAGTAGGTGACGGCTCCGGAATGTCTGAAGAGACCTGAGTTTCAGTTGGAACGGTTGTTTCCGATGAGATAGAAGTCGCGGTATCAGATGTTGCAATGGCTGAGTTGCCAGAAACAGCTGAACTTGCCGATGTCGCGGGAGAAGCGCCGGGTGAATGGGAAACCTGCCCGTCCTGAACACGCCCGCAGGAACCCAGCAGGGCAATGCCCAACGCGAGGGTTACCAGAATTTTCATTGCCCCCATCCCGCACATCCTTTCCCTGTCCTTAACGGCAGAGATACCGGTTTTTCATTCACTGTCTTCAAAATCCAGAATACCGGCCTTGCATTCACTGTCTTCAAAATCCAGAATACCGGCCTTGCATTCCTGGTCTTCAAAATCCAGAATACCGATCTTTCATTCCCTGCTTTCAAAAGCCGAAATACTTTTCCGCATTGCGGTGACAGATATCCTTGATGATGTTGCCGAGCATGACGGGATCTTCCGGCAGTTCTCCCGCTTCCACCCAACCGCCGACAAGGTTGCACAGGATGCGGCGGAAATATTCGTGGCGCGGGTAGGAAACAAGGCTTCGGGAATCGGTCAGCATGCCCACGAAACGGCCGAGGACGCCGATGTTCCCAAGCGTCCTGAGATGACGTTCCATGCCGTCGCGCTGATCATTGAACCACCAGGGCGCGCCCAGCTGGATTTTACCCGGCATGCTCCCGTCCTGGAAACAGCCCGCCAGCGCCGCCAGAGCATCAAGGTCCTTGCCGTTGAGGCTGTACAGTATTGTCTTTGGCAACTCCCCGGTCGACGACATTTCATCCAGTACCTGCGCCAGGGGGCCCGCGACCCTGTCATCCGCCATTGTGTCGAATCCGGTATCCGGGCCGAGGAGCCTGTGCATTGCGGAATTGTTGTTGCGCTGCGCGAGGAGGTGCAGCTGCATGACCCATCCGAGGCGCGCATATTGCCGTCCCAGCCAGATGACCAGCCAGGTGCGGTATCTCCGGATTTCCAGCGCATCCGGCCTGACTCCGGAAAGCATTTTCCTCAAGGCATTGTCCGCATCCGTTTCCGTACCCGCTTCGAACACAACCGGTTCAAGGGAGTGATCGGATAGCCGGCAGCCGACCGCATGAAAAAAGTCCATGCGTTGTGAGAGTGCCTTTGTAAGGTCTTCGAGTGTCCGCACCGGGCAACCCGCTGCGGCGCCAAGTTTTTCCACCCAATCGGCAAAGCCGGCCCGTTCCAGGTACAGTGCCTTGTCCGGGCGGAATGTCGGCAGCACGCGCACCGGGAATGACGCGTCCCCGGCCAGTGAAATGTGGTGTTCCAGGGAATCGGCCGGATCATCCGTCGTGCAGATCACTTTCACGTTTGATTGCAGGATGAGGCTGCGGGCTGAGAAATGGGGGGCCGCGATTCTCGCGTTGCAGGCGTCCCATATTTCATTCGCCGAGTCTGCGTCAAGCACATCATAAATGCCGAAAAAGCGCTGCAGCTCCAGGTGCGTCCAGTGATACAGCGGGTTTCCAATGAGTTTCGGCATTGTTTCCGCCCACTTGCAAAACTTTTCCCGATCCGGCGCGTCGCCGGTAATGTACCGTTCCTCCACTCCGTTGCCGCGCATGACACGCCATTTGTAATGGTCGCCCCCGAGCCAGAGCTCCGTGATGTTGGCGAAACGGCGGTCCAGCGCGATGTCGGCCGGGGGGATATGGCAGTGATAATCCACGATTGGACATGATTTCGCATACTCCTCAAACAGGTGCTGCGCCGTCGGTGACATCAGGAGGAACTTGTTGTCTAGAAAAGTCCGGGATGCGGTTGTGTTCCTGAGTGGAGCCTTATTGCCATCCGTCATGTGATTCCTCCCCGAATTCCCATTCCATGCCTTTTCCCGCTGTACGTTTTCCATTCGCCGCGATGAAATTCCTATCTGCAGGACCAGAGTCCCAATGCGGGATTGCCGATGAAATACACTTCTTCTCCGTCCGGGAGATGATTGTACCCCTCTTTGAGTTTTGCCGGATCATATCTTTCATATGCTTCCGCAAGCGGGAGGTATTGGTAGTTGACCCCGGTCACTTCTTTCCCGGACAGTTTCCCGACGGCATATGTGATGGAAAACCTGTTGTCCGAGGAGCCGTGAATCAGGTGGGCGGCAACGGAGAGGTTGCTCCTCAGGTCCTCGCTGCATTCACAGAGGGAA
>CAZFWQ010000564.1:0-2216 GCA_964522755.1 uncultured Oscillospiraceae bacterium
GAGCCAAAGTGATCTCTATCCTCTCCCTGCCGCCGCCGGGATTGCTGCGCTTCAAGGCAATGGGTCCGATTTCCCCCGTGCGTCTTGGATGAGTCCCTCCGCACGGCACCTTTGCAAACCCCTCAATTTCCCAATATCGCGTTTCTGTGGCTTCATCGCTGAATGCGCTGATGATCGCGTGATCTTCTTCAATCAGTCGTCTTATTGCAGGCACCAGTTCAGGAAAAACAGAGGATATGTTCCCGTCCCACCGAAAATCCACGCGCGCTTTGTCCACATTTATGTTCGCCCCGATTTTTTCAGGATGCCCACAATGCCCATACACCCACTCAAGCACCAGTTCGGTCGCAAAATGCAGGCGCATCAGCCTATATCGCTTATCCCAATCCAGAATAAGGTGAACCGGGTCTCCGGCAATCAACCCATGCCCCTGCGGCAAGGCATACCGGATCTTCATCCCGTCTTTTTTTGCTTCCAGCACCGGGAAACCGCCAATCGATCCATCGTCCGACTGCTGCCCTCCTGAAAAGGCAAACAGGATGGTCTGGTCAAGGGTAACCCCCCATTCGTCGACTGTCGTGACCGTTGCGTCAAGTTCAGTCTGGTACGGGTCCGTCCAGAAGATTTTCTTCACGCTCATTGCCATTCTTCTCCAATATACCTATCCATTGTTTGCGCAGGGTAATGGCAAATTCAAAATGGCTTGGGCAGGAAGACCTGCTGTTCCAATGGGGAAAGCCGGCATTTCAGCTTTCATCCAAGTTAGCCGCATCATTATAACGGACAATGCGGAACCGGTTTGTCGGAACATCGGAATGCAGCTCGGTAATGCTGCAGTTCGCAGGCGGGTAAAACTGAAACCGGTTTTCCTGCCCGATGCAGAGTATGCCGCACATGACAGACCGGATGACGCCGCCGTGCGTTACGACCGCCACGCGTTCGAGACCGGATTCCACAATTTCACGAAGCACGACGCTGACCCGTTTCCATACGTCGGTACCGGATTCGCCATCCGGCGGATAAGGCAGGTCCTTGTCGTGATGACGATAAGCCGCCATGAAATCGGGATAGTAGGTTTCCAGATACGCCCATCCCAGCTCCTCGCTGGCGCCCATGTGGATTTCCCTCAAATCGTGCCGTACTGTGATTTCCGCATGAAGATGCCTGTTGGCGGACTCCGAGGTTTGGATGGCCCGCACCATGTCGCTTGAATAAATACGCTGGATCCCCTGGTCCCGCAGACGCATTCCGACCGCGTCGGCCTGGCGGAATCCTTTTTCAGTAAGTCCCAAAGCGGCATGGTTCCGGCTGTTATCGGTTTTTTCACCATGGCGGATGAAATAAATCTGCATGGTCTGCAAATCCTCTTTTCATGCGATCTTCATCACCTTGCAACTCATGCGAACATTAACCTGCCTTTGGGTTGCGGGATAGGTCTTCCCAACACCGTAGCTGTTTCAATCCATTCATCAATAATGGATTGGATATTCACGAGTGCTTCTTGCGGAGTGCTTCCATCAGATGCACATCCCGGCAATTCAGGTGCTTCTGATACATATGCATTGTCATCAACATTCCAATATATGATTATTTCGTACTTATGCATCGATTCTATCCCCAACTTATAGTTGACAATTATTTGCCTGACCTGCCTAACTTGATATGGTTTCGCCTTTGAATTATCAGGTTGAATATTTATGATCTCATTAATTCCGGCCTTATGAAATATGTGGTGACTTCCTTTCATTCGCTCATTGAATCCCAATTCTATTAGCACCTGGCATAAATCATCAAATCGGATGTCTTTATCTCGGCTTCCACATAGAATTGCCCGTTCATTCGTTCATGCCACTCGTAGATATATCGACCGAGAATTGACGTTTCTATCATGCCAAGAACACGAATCAGTGCGGTTGGTTCAGGCAAATCAAACAGCTTTCGAAACAATCGGTTGAGAGGGTATTTCTTGCGATGGAATACAGTTTGAGAATCAGCGATATTATACGGTTTTCGATCACCAGCATGTCACCCATGCTCTCCTGAATCTGTTTCACCGTCGTCTTTACCTCTTCATTGGCGGCATATGACCGCATAAACGCCAAAACGAATAGGGCGAAAACGTCGTCATACTATAGTTCCTAGCCAATTTCCTGCTTGTCACAGACCCATTTCATTGTGATGATTTCTGATTCAGACATACCCAGACCGCGTGAGAC
>CAZFWQ010000565.1:0-2214 GCA_964522755.1 uncultured Oscillospiraceae bacterium
CGAAGCGGATCAAGAGTTTCTGCCTGGACCGAACCCGCGTCGGGCCGACGCGGGCTACCTGTAGCCAACCTCGGCCCGAGGTTGGTCGGGCAACCCTGTGTTGCGAAGCCCGGCTGAAGCCATCATGACATTGCCGACGTAGACATTCATGGAATCGACAGACACAACTACTTTCCGTCTTTATGCCGTTCTACCTAATGGCCTACAGCCTTGGCGACCCTGTGGGACGCCCGTGATTTCCCTTCAGTTATTTTCTGGGATCATTCCACTTCATCGCCGCCACCTGTCCCTGCCGGGCATCATCCATAGCCTCACCCAGCACACGCGCGGCCTCCTGCGGGGCGTGAAACCCCATCGAATTCTCGGCCGCAATAAAGTCGACGCGCCATTGCGCCTTCCTGTGCAGCGCCAGGGCCGCCTTCAGTTGTTCATCCGTCGCGCCATCCTTTCTGGCGGCCTCCACGGCATCCATCAGGGCCATGAGCGCCGCACCCGCCCGCTCTAGCAAATCATGATTACGCTCTTGGATAAGGTCCACCCGTGCCTTGATCTCTTCTTCCGAAAAACGGTGACACGTCTGGCAGGCCCGGTTGATGTTCAACAGCGGACTGCGAACCCAGTGATCCGACACCTTGGTCGCGCCATCCCGCATGTAGGGCATGTGACAGTCGGCGCAGGCTACACCGCTTCGGGCATGCACACCCTGGCTCCAGAGTTCAAACTCGGGATGCTGAGCCTTCAGCAATTCGGCCCCCGTCTGCGCATGCTTGTAATCATAAAAATGACTCCCGTCGGGGAAGGTGGTGTTGTCCCAAAAAGCCTCGATATCATCCGCCTTCAAACCATTGCCCCACGGGAAGGTAAGCGGCATTTTGGTGCCACAGTAGTATTCCACATGACACTGGCCGCACACGAAGGACCGCATTTCAGTGCGTGACGCATCCGTGTTGGGGTCGTACGGCGCCTTACGCGAACCGTTACGCCATTCTTCCATGGATGGAATATGCGGGACCGCCGCCTTGGACTCGGCCAGCAGACGAATGCCCTTGATAAAGCCCGGCCTTGTGACCCGCAACTGCATGGAGGCGGGATCATGACAGTCCACACAGGAAACCGGGTGGGCATGTCCCATCTGGTGAAGCTCGGCATTCAGGTTGGAGTAGGACATCGTGTAGGTTGCATCCAATCCTGCGATGGCGTCACCGTTGCCTAGTTTGCGGTAAAGCGGCATGATCGAGGCATGGCAATGCAGGCATGACCCTGACTGCGGTTTGGTCAACCGCTTGGTGACCTCCTGGTCTTCCAACATGTATGCATGGCCGCGACGATCCCGATAATCGATGGAAAAAGCGTATCCAAGAAACATGCGTTTGAGCCAGGGGTCACGGTCGATCTTTTCCGCAGGCAAGGCCTCGCTGCCGCCATGACCGCCGTACTTCGTCCGCGTCGGCATGACCGTCCGTCGGTACGAATCATATTCTTTAGGCCAGTTGATCCCCCACTTCGCGGGATCGGTGTCATTTTCGGTCACTTCGACAAGCCTCACATACGGGCGCGCGGACTCCGCCTTGCGATGGAAAATATTCACCAGGAGCGCTACCGCCGCAAACGTTGCTCCGGCGACCACGATCACCAGGAATCCCAACAGCGCAGACAGCGTCATTTTTGACTTTATACCGTTCATCATCGCCTCATCCTTTCTTCCTCTTCCCCTCGATCTGGCCCGCCGAGTCCCGCCGGTTCACCATGCCCTACCGACTGCTGACAGTGAACACCGCCCACCGCCGCCTTGCCGATCCCGATCCCTGCCCCCATCTCGGACACAAGGCCCTCATGACATCTCACGCAGTTTTCCTGCAAAATCTCGCTATTCCGTTGTTTGATCATGATCGGCTCATGAAAATCCTGAAACGTAAACGCCCTGGAGTGATGATACCCATTCTCGCCTTTGGCCAGATACTTGCGAATAAACGCATGCGGCAAATGACAATCGACACACGTGGCGACCTTATGGTGGCTTGATTTTTCCCAGGAATCGAACTGCTGGCGCATGATGTGACAGTTCTGGCAGGTCTTCGGATCTGAACCGAGATAGGAAAACCCCTGCGCGTAACTGAAGGTAAAGATGCCCAGGCCAGCCAACCCGCCTGACAGAAGGCTTAACAGCAGGAAAAGCTTGGGATTAGAAAATCCGCCAAACGAACGACTGGGCAT
>CAZFWQ010000566.1:0-2213 GCA_964522755.1 uncultured Oscillospiraceae bacterium
TGAATGGCATGGACGTCAAACCGCTTTCGGCAACACAGCTGCGCAGGGAAACAGATCCGGCCTCCTTTGATTTTGAAGACACGTCTTCCGTGAATCCGTCCCGTGAGCTCATCGGACAGCAGCGGGCGGTGGACGCGCTTGATTTCGGCCTCCGTATCCGCCTTGAGGGATACAATATCTACATGAGCGGCGACGCGGGGGAGGGGAAAACCCGCTACGCGCTGGAATGCGCCCAGAAAGCGGCAAGGAGCATGCCTGTTCCCGAAGATTGGATACACGTGCACAATTTCGACGATCCCGGCCAGCCGAAGGCACTGAACATGGCGGCCGGCACGGGACGCGTCTTCAAACGGGACATGGAGGAATTCATCCGCGTCATCGAACAGGAAATCGTGAAGGCCTTTGACGGGGAAGACTATCAGTCGGAGCGGTCCCGCATCATCCGCCAGTTCAAGGAAAAGAAGGACAGGCTGTCAGCAGAGCTCAGCCAAGAGTCGGGTGAACGCGGGTTCAGGGTGAAGATGACCACTTCCGGCGTTCTATTCGTACCCGTCATTGATGGAAACCCTGTTGACGAAGAGGAGTTCAAGGGCCTTGACGAGGAAGTGAAAAACGGATTGACCCGCAACATGGAACTGCTGCACAAAGAGTGTGCCGATACCGTCAGGAAAATCCGCGAGGTGGAGATGGAGGCCGAGGAGGCCGTCCGGGAATGGGAAGGCCGCATTGCACTGTATGCCGTCGGCATCCACATGGATGATTTGCGGGACAAGTACGCCGGGCTTCCAAGTGTACTCGGGTATCTTGATAAGGTGCGCGGTGACATTCTGAATAACCTGGGCGCCCTGCGAACCGAAGAGTTTGGCGAGGATCAACAGGCCGCTTTCATGCAGATGATGATGAAACGGGGCCAGGAAGAGGATCCCCGCACCCGGTACCGCATCAACCTGCTCGTTGACAACAGCCACCTGCATGGCGCGCCTGTGATCATCGACTACAACCCTACTTATCAGAACCTGATGGGGCGATGCGATTACGAAAATGAGATGGGCGCCATGACGACCGATTTCATGCATGTCAAACCCGGCCTTTTTCACCAGGCAAACGGGGGATTCCTGATTCTGCAGATGATGGATCTCATTGCCAATCCCCAGGCGTTCGAGGCAATCAAGCGCACGCTCAAGACACGTCTGATCACAATCGAGCCGATGAAGGACCAGATGAACATGATGGGCCTGGGTACCCTGAAGCCGGAGCCGATTCCCGTGAATGTGAAATTGATATTGATCGGCAGCGCCGAGGTCTACCACCTGCTCTACAATCTGGACCGGGATTTCAAGAAGCACTTCAAGATAAAGGCGGATTTCGATGACGAGATGCCTTGGAACGACGAGAACATATACCGTCTGACTCAGTTCATCTCAGCATGGTGTGCCAAAGAGGGCATGCGTCACTTCGACCGCACCGGGGTGGCCGCCGTGATCAACCAGTGTTCCTGGCTGGTGCAGAACCAGAAGAAACTGACGACCCATTTCAACGACATTGCCGGGGTGCTTGCGGAATCTTCAGCCTGGGCTGAGATGGACGGAGCCGGCCTGGTGACCGGGGCCCATGTCAGGAAGGCCATATCGGAGCAGCGCCGCCGGTCCGGCAGGTATGACGAAAGCCTGAAGGAGATGTTCGCGGACGGCATGATCATGGTGGATACCGACGGCTGGGCGGCGGGCCAGGTGAACGGACTCGCCGTGCTCGATTTGGGGGATGTGGCGATTGGCAGGCCTTCACGCATCACGGCTGCCACTTACATGGGAAAGAACGGCATCGTGGACATAGAACGGGAGGCGGATTCCGGCGGAGGCTCCCATTCCAAGGGGGTTCTCATCCTCAGCGGATACATCGGCGGCAAGTATGCTCAGGAGATTCCACTCTCCCTCACGGCATCCATATGTTTTGAACAGCAGTATAACGGAGTCGATGGAGACAGCGCCTCTTCAGCCGAGTTGAACGCCATCCTCTCGAGTCTCGCGGACCTGCCTGTTTATCAGGGATATGCGGTGACCGGGTCGGTGAATCAGCACGGGATGATACAACCCATCGGCGGTGCCACCTGCAAGGTGGAGGGATTCTTCGAACTGTGCCGCCATCGCGGCCTCAACGGGAAGCAGGGTATCCTGCTTCCGTACCAGAATGTGAACAGCCTGGTGCTTGGTGAC
>CAZFWQ010000567.1:0-2205 GCA_964522755.1 uncultured Oscillospiraceae bacterium
ACCGCTACCATAATATCATGATATCTGTTTTATTCGCTTTCGCTGCGTCTGTTTTTGCTTATATTGCTTAAGTGTTCACAGTGCCTGGCCCCATTGCATGAGTGTTCACAGTGCCTGACCCCATTGCATTATTTGTGCCGTGGTGCGATGATGACAGCAATAATGCATGGATCCATGATGAAAAGGAGTTGTTCATATGGACAGGAAATTAAGGGTTGCGATTCTCGGGGGCGGGGGAATTCTGGCGGCACATGCCCCTGGATTCAACAGGCTGACGGAAATCTGTGAAGTTGTTGCCGTAGCGGAGAGCAATGCGTCCCTCCACCCCAGGATATGCGAACTGCTGAAAAAAGATGTCCCGATATATGATGACTACAACAAGATTTTTGACCTGGATGGCATCGACGCGGTCGATATCATCCTGCCGCACTTCCTGCACAGGGACGCCGTGCTGAAAGCGGCGAAAAAAGGCATGCATGTGCTTTGCGAAAAGGTCATGGCCCGAAATGTGTATGAGTGCCAGGAAATGATCGATGCCTGCGCGGCGGCAGGGGTTGAGCTGGTGATCAGCCATGATCGCAGATATGCGGGAGATTGGGTCACGCTGAAGAAAGTGATTGATTCGGGGGATCTGGGAGAGATTCTGTTCTGGAAGCTTGAACACAACCAGAATGTCGTATTCCCGGAAGGTGCCTGGGTGCGGTCTGTGGATGGACTGGGCGGCGGCGCGATCATGAGCTGCCTGACCCACCAGATTGACGCGCTCCGCTGGTATGGCGGCGAGATTGAAAAAGTGGAATGCATGACCAAGATAGTGCCATCCAGGATGGAAGGCGAGACCATCGGGGTTGTGACGGCGAAAATGAAATCGGGAGCGCTGGCCCTTCTCTCCATCAACTGGCACACGCAGTCCCACAGCTGGGGCGGCGAGGTGAAGAACGGGCTTTGGTATGAATTCAATCATGTGACGGGAACAAAAGGCGAGGCATACTTCATGCATGGCAAAGGGACTTTCGTCAAGTTATACGAGGACAAGAACAAAGTGTTCGAGTATGACATGAAGGGGGCCGGTGAATTCGTCAAGATAGACGCTGAGTACACAATCAGCGGACATCAGAAGTGCATCGAAGAATTTGTGAAGAAGTCAAGGGGTGAAGAAGCGGTCATCCTGACCCCGGGCTCTGATACGATTAAAACAGTCGAGGTCGCCGAGGCTGCGTACATATCTGAAAAATCCGGGCAGACGGTCGTTCTGCCGATTGTGCCGACACCGTGGAACCAAAGACCTTACTAATAAATAGAGGTCTTATGAATCAATGAAGGCCTTGTTATTCAAATGAAGTCATATTCATGAAGGGGGGGTTATCGGGATGAGAGTTGGAGTCGACGTATTCACGATACGCGAACTGAATCTTGATCCATACCAGACAATAGACTATCTTTCCGCGCAAGGCTTTGAAGGAGCGCAATACGGGGGGATTCGGTCGCTGAGTGACAAGCTGGACAAAGGAGAACTGGAGGACATCAGGGCTTACGCGGATGCGAAAAACATGTACAGCCATGTTTCAGTCGCCATTGTCAATCCAGTCATTTTCAAGGGAAGTTTTGATGATTTGAAAAAACGGCTGGAGGAGGAAATCGCTGCCGCGGCCGCAGGAAACTGGCATGAACTTCATAGCTGCATGCACCCGGGAATGGAGCGTTATGAGCATCCGATCCCCTGGTCGGTCCACGTGGGCCAGTGCATCAAGCTGATCAACGGGTTGCGTCCGACACTGGAAAAATACGGTTCGCGCATCAACATTGAAACACATGGGGA
Organism: uncultured Oscillospiraceae bacterium; assembly: GCA_964522755.1. Lineage (GTDB taxonomy): Bacteria > Bacillota > Clostridia > DSM-8532 > DSM-8532 > JAEWSN01. The sequence goes on from CAZFWQ010000567.1 coordinate 1,820, forward strand.
TACGACTTTTGACATTCTCAAAGTGATTGAAGCGACCGGAGCCCATTTGACGGGAGTTTGCCTCGATACGGCCAATACGCTGTGTAATGCGGAAGATCCTGTGCTGGCGGCAAAAAGGGTGGCTCCGTACATCCATCTGACCCATACGAAGGATGCCATTGTATGCTTCAGTCAGGATGGGATTCTCAGGCAAGGCAAACCCCCGGGCATGGGAAACGTGGATTTTGAAAAAGTCCTCCCCATCCTCGGAGAGTATTGTCCGGAACTGCCCCTATCCATTGAGGATCACAAGTGGCTGTTCACTGCCAAAATCTTCGATGCTGACTGGATTGCAAAGAATCCGGAACTGACGCCCTTTGAACTGGGGCAGTTTGTAAAGCTTGCCT
>CAZFWQ010000568.1:0-2197 GCA_964522755.1 uncultured Oscillospiraceae bacterium
GGGGACAGTCGGTACCGGGAGTCATGTGCAATGGCTTTCGATCTCGGGTGGACGATGGAACCCAAGGAGGGTTGACTGATGATCGAAATTGAAAAGCCGAGGATCGAATGTGTGGAAACCTCCGGGGACAACTCTTATGGGAAGTTCGTGGTGGAACCGCTGGAACGGGGCTATGGCATAACGCTGGGCAACTCGCTCCGCAGGATACTCCTTTCCTCGCTGCCCGGTGCGGCAGTCACGTCGATAAAAATCGACGGGGTGCTTCATGAGTTTTCCACAGTTCCCGGGGTTGTCGAAGATGTGACGGAAATCATCCTGAACATGAAGGGGCTCCGCCTGAAGCTTTACAGCGACGAGGCGAAGACACTGTATATCGACTATGAGGGCGAAGGCGAGATCAAGGCCGGCGATATCAAGACGGACGCGGATGTGGAGATCCTGAATCCGGATCTGCACATTGCGACCATATCCGGAAGCAATCGGTTCTTCATGGAGATCGCAGTGAACCATGGGCGCGGGTACGTGTCGGCCGACAAGAACAAATCTCCGAACCAGCCGATTGGAATCATTCCGATTGATTCCATCTACACGCCGTGCATGAAAGTCAACTATGTAGTGGACAACACGCGTGTAGGCCAGGTAACCGACTATGACAGACTCACTCTCGAAGTATGGACGGATGGCAGCCTTACACCGGAAGAAGCTATCAGTCTGGGTGCCAAAATCCTCAGTGACCACTTGAACTTGTTCATCAACCTCAACGACAAGGGACGCCATTCTGAGATTCTCATCGAGAAAGGCGAGCCGGCCCGCGACAAGATTCTGGAGATGACGATCGAGGAACTGGATCTCTCCGTGCGCTCGTATAATTGTTTGAAACGTGCAGGGATCAACACGGTTGAAGATTTGACGAACAAGACCGAGGACGACATGATGAAGGTCCGCAACCTGGGCCGCAAGTCCTTGGAAGAAGTCGTGCAGAAACTTGAAGCCATGGGTCTGTCGCTCGCACCGACGGAAGAATGATTCTGATCATTGCCATGAAAACCTTAATGGCGGTGACGCGGAAATGCTACTGTCATTAATCATCCGTGATGGATTGGGACTCCGGCAATTGTACCGGCTGGGTTCAGCATCTGTCAGCGCAAAGGGTCAATTGCCGGGCCAGTCATTGGAGTTGGAGCCGGTTTTCACAGGAATTACGAACAGCAGAGATTGTTTCAAGGGAGGGAATACAATGCCGACACAGAGGAAGCTCGGACGGCCGACAGATCAGCGCAAGGCCATGCTGAAGGGGCTGGTCACTTCTTTAATCCATTACGGAAAGATTGAGACTACTGAAACCCGTGCCAAGGAAGTCAAGAACATTGCTGAAAAGCTCATAACGCTTGCTGTGAATGAATGTGACAACTTCACGTCAAAGTCAGTCACCATCAGCGCACCCGTCATGGACAGCAAGGGGTATAAGTCCTACAAGACTGTAACATCCAAGAACGGGCGCAAATATCAGGTTGTTGAACGCGTGAAGAAACAGGACTTGCGTCAGGTTGACGCCGCATCCCGTCTGGCAGCGCGCCGGAACATGATGAACTGGATGTATCGCGTTCATGATGAAAAGGGCAACGCGATCAGCATGACTAATAAACTGATGAATGAAATCGGTCCGAAATTCAAGGATGTCAAAGGCGGATACACGCGAATTTACAAACTTGGGGTCCGTCGCGGAGACGGTGCGCCGATTGTAATCATCGAGCTGACAAAGTAAGAATCGCATGGATCAGGACAGACAGGATGGGGAACGGACGCATGTCTGTTCTCCATCTTTGTTTATTTCCGCGTTAGCGGAAATAAACAAAGATGCGCCGCCACCGGTAGCCGTCTTTCAGAGAAAGACGGCGATAGGTGAGACGTGCGATGAAAACTCAGCCGCGTTAGCGGAAATAAACAAAGATGCGCCTAATACAGGAGCCTCTGCTGATATGAGCATCATCTTCATGCAACACGCCGGATATCGATATTTATCCCATATCCCTGATGCGCCGCCCGTTTTGGCCGTATCCGATATGAATCTGGCCATTTCACAGGGTGAATTTTGGGTTATCCTCGGGCGAAACGGGTCCGGAAAATCCACACTGGCCCGACTGATGAATGCATTGCTCCTGCCAAAAGAGGGCACGGTCGTCATTGACGGCTTGGA
>CAZFWQ010000569.1:0-2187 GCA_964522755.1 uncultured Oscillospiraceae bacterium
TGCCTGAACATGGTTCGATGGAACAGGGCATGCCCAGCCTGAACCGTCCTGAAGAAAAATAAACATGAAAATGTAGGCTCCCGGCTTACTTTCTTTTGTTTTCATCCATGTTTAAATGGAATTACCCCGAACGATTCGCTGCCGCCGGTAAATAACCACGGCAGTCTTTTTTGACTTTTATGGGTTTCATGTACGAATCAGCACGCGCATCCAAATGATTGAGGATGATGATATGGACGAAGAGAATCATTTTACCCGGGTTGCTTTGTAAAAAGGTGCTGCAACAATGGTACAATGCGATTGAAGTTGTTCGATCGGTTGATTCCGGTTCATGGTCAAGTGAGAAAGGAGTCGTTCATGCATAATCCAAAACTGCAGACATCACCCTTGGGCAAAACGGGAATAACCGTGACAAGATTTGGAGCAGGTGGACACTTCACATTCGGACCCTCGTCCCATCAGGATATTTCCAGAAGGGTGAAGGAGCTTCACCATTTGCTGGATCTCGGCGTGAACTATTTTGATGTGCAGTGGGAGCCGGAAGAAGCCGCAACGGCTGAGCTGATGAAAACGAGGAAAGATGAATTCACCGTATGCTGGCCGCTGCATGGCGTGACTCAGCTTGGCGGGGATATGACGAAAGAGCATGTGCTTGATTATTGCCGGGATCACAATAAACGCTTCGGCATCGACCATGTGGACATCCTCCTGTGGGTTGGACTGGAATTGCATCCGGAGACCGAAGACAAGGTGATGGACGAATTGAGGAAAGCTTTTGCCGTATTGAAGGCGCAGGGATTCTGCGACCATCTGGCGTTTTCCTGCCACCATTCGCCACAAATGGCGCAGCATGCAATTGACAGGTTTGGTGACTTTGAAGTGATGATGATTCCATACAGCGCCTTGCACCCCGCGGTGGAGAGGGGCCTGCTGCCCCGCGCAAGGGCGAAAGGCATCGGAACGGTTGGGATGAAGCCTTTCGGAGGCGGAGAAGGATTCCTGAACAGCATTTGGGCAGGAGAAACGAAATGGCTCGCCACGGACTCATGGAGGCGAAGCTGCCGTCCTTATCAGGCTGCCATCCGTTGGGTCATGCAGAATGCCAATTTGGATTGCGCTGTGCCCGGGATGCACTCCATCCAGCAGGCGGATGAACTCCATGAAGCCTTGCTATCGTCTTTCAACGAAGAAGATGAAATGATTCTGGAGACCATGAAAAAGGCAATGATCGATTCGGATATCAATGTCCAACTCCGGCGTGAAGGGATGGAGGGCGCAAGCAAGACGATCTGGGATTGATCCTGGGTCTGGCGGCCATCCTGTTTCCTGCTGTCTGATTCACGCTTTCTGATTTCCGCTACCCGACTTCCTACCCGATTTCCTGCTGTCTTTTTATTCATTCATCGTATATAATGAGACATTGCCTGACGAGTGGAGGTATTTTTACGTATGCCCGTAGTACCGAGCGAACAATGGGGGCAGCTATCCGCCAATGCGCTCGCATTTGTCGGTGATGCGGTTTTCGCATTGTTCATCCGTGAACGGTTGACCAGGAGGTCGCCCGGAACGGCTCACAAACTCCATACCTTGAGCACGCGTTACGTGAAAGCATCCGAACAAGCGCGAATCGCCCTGTCGTTGATGAACGGGCTCGATGAGGATGAACGTGCTGTCTTCATGCGTGGGCGGAACGCAAAGACCGCGACCATGCCGAAAAATGCGGAGATGCAGGACTACCGTCATGCCACGGGTTTTGAAGCCGTCCTTGGTTTTCTCCAGTTGTCAGGGAGAACTGAACGGCTCAATGAACTTCTTGAACAGTCTGCAGCGATCATTGAAGCTGGTCAACCGGATGGAACGCGCCATAAATAGGCGACGATTGACGATTGGGCACATTGCATCCTGAAAAGGATGGATATCAATGGAAGGAAACCCAGCAATGAGATTCATTCATTGCATCACTCCAGGAGCGTAGATTCTACCGTAACAGAAGGCCACGGTATCGGAGCATCCGACCGTCAAAAAGGAAAGAGAGAGGACTTACATGAACAACAACCGAACAGGAAACAGACCCCCGTCAAGAGGCAATGGACCCACAGGATCAGGAAAACCATCCGGCACGCGGAGTGCAGGTCCCGGAGGAAGACGGACAGGACCTTCTCGCCCGGGCGGAGCTTCTGCGAGGGA
>CAZFWQ010000570.1:0-1112 GCA_964522755.1 uncultured Oscillospiraceae bacterium
AACGGTTGCATTGCGCTCGTGAATTTCAAGTTGGCCCGCTGGGCGGACTCAAACACATAACCCTCACAACCGCGCTCCACCAGCCAACGGTCGGTTTTGGGATCCAAGAGGCCATTGGCCGCCTCGTTCATATTGTGAACCGAATAAACAGAACCCACGGTCATGTGCCCAAGGGGATTTGTCTCCCGTTCTTTTCTGGCAAAATACGATGATGCCGGACTGTATTTTGGATTGTAATAGCCATAGCCCGTGATCGCGGAGAAAAACAGATCCTTTTCGGACATCGAAGCGTAAAAAGGCTCCATCAATGCTGGATACTCCTCAACAATGGCCGGATTGCTTCCCCAGTTGATCGGGACATTTCCCCGTTCAGAACAAAGCCATTGTCCTCCATTGTAGAAGCTGCCCATGCACTTGAGCGTATCCCCTTCATTGATCAGAAAAGCCACATAGTACTTGTTCTCCAATTGAACTGAGGCCGGCTCAAATTTTATTTTCTTATAAGGCAGGCGGGAAGAAAGCGGCTTCACGACGCGGTGAAACGACAGATTGGGAACGGGATCACACTGAAGATACACCCCATGCTTCCCCAGGGCCGCAAGAACCTCATCCTCTCCGTTACCCCACCCGCAGATTGCAGCACCGGTAGCCAGGCCCGAGAGAATAGTCTGCAATAACTGATACTCAGCGGCATTTTCCGATGGCTTGTAGTTCAACTGGTAAAAGAAATTCTTTTTGGAGATGCCATGATCAATCGAGAGCCAGGTTTCAGCCGGCCAATAACTTGAGATGCTCCGGTTTGAACATTTTGCCGCCAACGTGTCGTAAGCCCATTTCTGTGATTCCACCCGGTTATTAAAGCGACCGGGAAGACGCTCCTTCACAGGGCAAGATGCCAAAACCGGATAGTCCGCGAGAAGCTTCGCGGTGACGGGAATGTAGTCCTCTGCAGAGGCAAACGAAAACGCAATCACACAGTGATCAATCTTGGCTATGTCGTACAGAACGGCCCCTTTGATATAGGACCGAAATTCCAAATACAACTCTTTGAGCGATTGGACTTCCCGCTTAACAAATCCTCTTTTTTGGGTGTAGTATTCTGCGAATACATC
>CAZFWQ010000570.1:1122-2185 GCA_964522755.1 uncultured Oscillospiraceae bacterium
GTGTTATCGCCTGCCTGCCCGACCAACTGCCCCCAGAAGTTTTTTTCTCCCTGAAAAACAAATATCCGGGGACCTGCACGATTGACAATCCCCTGGATTGCCATGACCGCATTCGCCTCATCCCGACTGGCCTTTTCCAAATTGATGGTAACCATTTCGCCACCTTTTGGCGTGGCAGCAGCCATCCCCCAGCCGAGTGGCGTTACCAGGATAGCGAGGCCTGAGAGTGTTGCTTGAATTGTTTTTGAAGTCTTCATAGATGTCATTTATGTCACAGCCCGGCCCTTTGGCCATTCCCGAGGAATTCCTCGATGTTCCTGCGTTCGATTGCTTCGTTCGTGTGGCGTAAATCAAGTTTCCTGTTGTATCTGGCTAGCTCAGACTCCGACCAGTCGTTCATTTCATCATATTCGCCAATGAACGGCACATTGAGGTCGATCCACGCCGAAACGGTATTAATCTCATCGTCGCTGAGTTTGGTTTTTCCATGTCCGTTTTTGAGGAGGGCGATTAATTTGCTCCTGGCTGACCCGGCATCATAGGTAGGAATCAGCTCGACGGTCCGCAGGCGAGTCCAATAGTTAACCCAATCATTGGGCGTCCCCGGACTGAGCCGTTGATCCGTGGCGCTCCGGCGAGTGACCTTGAGCAGGGTCAGGTAGGATTGATAAAACTTCCGGCAGGTGACGCTTGCTCCTTTCTGGATCGGATCATCTTGCACCACGGTATCGGTCAGGTCGATTTTCTCCGCCTCTTTCCCGTGAGCGTGGCAGGAAACACAATTCCGGTTCCAGATGGGCTGCACCATCCTGGCATAGCTAAAGGGTCTGGAAGAGACTCCGGCGAAAGGTTTCAGTTTTTGCACCGGGTGCCGCATGGCCATGGTGAGCTGCGCATTGGCTACGGGCGGAGCATCCTTCGCCTCGTGGCATCCTACACAGGAAAAGTTTTCGCCCGGCATCAGCGTAGCCCAACTTCGCATGCTCTGGGCGACGTTCCCATTCTGATCAATCAATTGGAAATAAACCGGGGTTCGCGCAGGCACCTCGAACATGGCGCTGCC
>CAZFWQ010000571.1:0-2175 GCA_964522755.1 uncultured Oscillospiraceae bacterium
TGCATCCTGTCGGCCCCGGCGGCGGCAAAAATGGCTCCGCAGACGCCTCCGCCCTCTTCAAGCCCGGTGTTGGCGGCATTCACTATGGCGTCCACGGTCATTTTCGTGATATCGTTCCTTACGATTTCCAGTGGCATGGCCGGCACTCCTTCTTTTCAAAACGAATTCCTAGCTGCTTGGCCCGGTTTTCACGCCCTGATCCAAAAGACGTTTCAGAAGCTTCTTCATATGAGCCTCCCGGAACCGGGCGACATGCTGCGCGCAGGATGTGGAGGGTTCATCCGTTCAGCCGATTCTATCACTCCGCTCCAGGCTTCGCAATGTCGGCGATTGCCTGGCGGAGTCTGCCTGAACCAGGAATTGCGGGATGATCGGGCGATTGGACTTGGCAATGAGCGCCGTCGTTTGATGATGACAGGCTGAATAACGGAACAGAATCCACAAACGGAACAGAATCCACAAACGGAACAGAATCCACAAACGGAACAGAATCTCATTGTACAACTCCGTGCGATATGATAATGTAATCGTACGAATAGAATTTATAATCGTACGATTATATGAATATTTCATACGAAACGCAGGCAATTTCTAAAAACGAGACAAGCAATGCATTCCGGCATGGATACAGTCTGCGAATAATTGAACAAGTCAAAGGGAGGAACGATATGGAAACCTTCGTCAGCATTACGGCAACGGAACTGAAACAGAATTTGGGTCGCTATCTGGACAAGGCTGTCAGCGGCACCCCAGTCATGGTAAGCAAGCACGGCGGCAGCAGGGTGAAAATCATACCGTGCCGGGCAGATGGGTCGGAAGCGGCTGGAGAGCGCGGGTTTTCAGAAGAGGGCGCAGCGCCCGAACCAGCATTCGCATCTGAAACCACGAGGGAACCGGAGTCTGTCCAAGTGTCGGAAATGGCCAGACAGTATCACGCGGATCCTGAAGTCATGACCTATCAGGCGTTCATGGATATGTACGAAGCAACGGAAGAGAGGATGGAATTCTTAAATGGCGAGGTTTATCTGCTGGCTTCACCGACCGTATTCCATCAGGATGTTGTTCGCAATCTGCTGGTATCATTCGCCGGATGGCTGAAGGGGAAACCGTGCAAAGCCTTCGTTTCTCCTTTTGACGTCCACTTTCACAAAAAAGGCATCGATTGCCCGGATGTCTGCCAGCCAGATGTTCTGATCGCCTGCGACACGGCAGGGAACATCAATGAAAAGGGGAAATACATGGGAACTCCTGCCCTTGTCGTGGAAATCCTCTCTCCCTCCACCCGCTCCAAAGACATGGTGACCAAGCTCAACACCTATATGCTGTCGGGCGTAAAGGAGTTCTGGGTCGTGGATCCGGGCAGCAGGACCATCCTGGCGTACATGTTCAAGGATTTTGAAATCGAGAGCTATTTTTCCTGCAAGGATGGGGAAACGGTTGCATCGCTTGCTTTTCCCGGCATGGAAGTTTCCGTGGCGGATATATTCATGGAATAGTGGGTGCTGGTGGACGGCAGACTATTGGGGCGATTGCATTTTTAGCACAAAAGGGATTTAATTGTAGAAGCTGATTTCCATGGATAAGGTTCGTTCCTTACAACTGTCGGTTTCCATGCGGCCTATGCGGTGGAACGGCTTCATACGTATGAAGGGAGACTCCTGCAATGAAAAGACATAAGATGTTTTCGGCGGTTCTCGCACTGATGGTCCTCATGATGGCAACGGGTTCATTTCAGGGCGGGGCGGGCCTGCTCGCGGTGTCGGCTGCAGAAGGGGTCTTTGCGATTGACTGTACCCCTCAGGCGGAATCATTGAAGGCCTTGGGATTGTTCAAAGGCACTTCGAATGGTTTGGAACTTACCCGGAACGCCACACGCGCTGAAGCCGCCACAATGCTTGTCCGGCTGCTCGGAAAAGAAACCGAGGCAAAAGAGGGTGCGTTCGCTCACCCGTTTACGGATGTACCCATCTGGGCGGATGCCAATGTAGGGTACCTGTATGCAAACGGATTGGCCAAGGGAGTCGATGCGACACATTTCGGTTCAGCATTGCTGGCCACGCCGAACCAGTATGCAACCTTCATTCTTCGCTCCCTGGGGTATGACGATGCCAAGGGGGACTTCAAATGGAACAACGCCATTCAGAAGGGGATAGCAATCGGGCTTTTCACGTCGCT
>CAZFWQ010000572.1:0-1524 GCA_964522755.1 uncultured Oscillospiraceae bacterium
TCCTGCGCCAAAGCCGACGCCGTTTTCTTCAGCGGAAACGCCGATAATCGCGAGCCGGCGGGGGTGAAAAATTCTATCATAATCCGTTACCGGATAACGGTTCCTTTTGCGGTTGACGGTTTTTCTTGTACTGTCTGACATTATTGGCCTCCATAACTTCTGATATTATCTTGTATGCTAAACATTAAATCAAATTTTTACTTTCGAAGGTCTTTCAGAATTCGTATAAGAAGCAGTCTTTCTTCCGCGTTGAATATGGAAAAAACCTCCTGGTTAACTGCGATGGTGTCTTCCAAAAATTTCTCCCGGCATTGGCGCGATTTGGCGGTCAGTTGGATATCCAGGACGCGTCTGTCCGCTTTAACGGCGTTCTTAATAACCCATCCGCTTTCCGCCATGCGATCCAGAACGCCGGATAAGGTGGCGCTGTCCAGAGCCAGGCGCTTTCCCAGTTCCCCGGCGGAAAGACCTTCTTCCTCGTACAGAGCGTGCAGGGCCAGCGCCTGCATAGGCGTCAATCCGTACGGTTGCAGACGGGATTTAAAAGTTCCGTAAACCTTTTGATTGGCCTTACTGAGGATAAATAAAATGACGTCCTGATAACTGATCAAGGAAACACCTTTCTTATTATTTAGTATGCAAGATAAATAAACGGTGAGGCGAAGTCAAGAAAATTTTGTCCATAAAAATGGTGAATCAGGCAATCAACCGTTTTTGAGCATTCCCGGACAGCCTCCCAGTCGGTGCTCTGATTTTCGTTGACTTTCAGAAAAAATCCTGTTTATGTGCCGCACATAGTCATTAAGCTTTCACGTAAGTATTCCCTGGATGCAATATTTTGAATGCCCCTTGAACGTTACTGGGAGGACATCTCGATGACTCACCAAATAATTAACCTCGATGGGATCAAAAAAGATCCCCGCACCTCTGCTGTTAATATTTTCCTGAATTTGAAGCCTATCACGACAACCCGGTTAACCTTGTCGTCCGGGAAATTCTCCACCGTGCAAAGCAATGCATTGCCGACATTTAATCCTGCTTTTCAAGTTACGAAGTATAGCGTATTGACGGTTGGCGCTCTTCGTCTAAGTCCGCCATCATCCGTTTTTGATCGCTGTTCTTTGAGCTTTTTCCGTGGGTTCCGTATTTCAAGGAGCGGCTATTCTTGGCTATGGAACGACTCATTTGCCTTGGCAAATCTAATCCATTCTTGAAGGAGGGTGTTATGAAGAAAAAAGGTGCAGGAATTGTAGTGTTGGCTGTAGCTGTGTTGTTCGCCATGTCCTTTACATGCGCGGCAGAAGAAAAGGTGTTCAACCTGAAATACCAGCAGATGCGGTTGGCTTCCGAACCCGGGATGGCCTACTACACGGAGATGTTTGAAAAGACGCTCCCCGCTATGACGAACGGGCGACTCAAGGTCAAGATGTTCTGGGCCGGCGACCTCGTCAAGAGTGCCGATTCCCTTGATGCCGTCAAATCAGGGGTCGTGGATATGATCGGCATGCCTTCGATCTATTTCAA
>CAZFWQ010000572.1:1534-2167 GCA_964522755.1 uncultured Oscillospiraceae bacterium
ATCATTCCGGAGGCGAGTATTGAATACGGTCTCCCCTTCGGCATCCGGACGCCCGGCGAAATGTACAATTTCATGTACGGCAAGAAGCTGCCTAACCAGTTCGGCGGCTGGAAGGCTATCGACCTCCTCCGCAAGGTGTACGCCAAGCAAGGCGTTTATTATCTTACCGGCGGCGCTGACTGCTGGCCGGCGTCTCTTATGTTCAACTCCCCCATCAACAAACTTTCCGACCTGAAAGGCAAAAAAGTTCGCGAATCAGGGCTGATGATTACCTGGGTGGAGCGGATGGGCGGCCAGGGCGTCTATATCCCCGGCGAGGAGGCCTACAGCGCCCTCCAGACGAAAACCATCAACGGTGTGACCTGGGGCAGCGCCATGGGCATGTACAGCATGAAATTTCACGAAGTCGCCAAGAACTTCCTCTATCCGCCCCTCATGCCGGTCAATCACTTGACGGTGCTGGTCAACAAAAAAACCTGGGATTCACTGCCGCCGGATCTGCAGGTCGCCCTGGAGCAGGCCATGATCAAGGCAGGAATGGATATGACTTATCACCAGAACTGGACAGGCGAGCAGTGGGGCCTTAACAAGATGGCCCAGAAGGGTGTCAAGATGAATGTGTTGAAAGGCGCC
>CAZFWQ010000573.1:0-2167 GCA_964522755.1 uncultured Oscillospiraceae bacterium
GTCTGTAACTTCCATCACGTAAAGTGAGCATTAAGGTTCCAAAGGACAAGCCCTCTCCCGGCCGTTGCCGGCCGGAAAGAGAGCTTCTTCATTGTAGTCCGGGATGTCCCTTTATTTCTTGTGGGTGGAGCAGTCGTCATGGTGAGAATGTTCGTGGCATACCGCACCGGCAGAAACCAGCTTCCCGCTGGCAAAATCACGCGCCGCAGCAGCCGTGTCGCCGGAAGCGCCGGTGACTACCGTGATCCCTGCGTCGTCCAGCAGCTCGATCGCGCCGGCACCCATACCGCCCGCTATGACGACCTCGGCCTTTGCCTCGGCGAGCAATCGCGGCAGCAGTCCTGGCTGGTGTCCCGGATTGGCAAGGTAGGACTGTCCGGAAATGTCCCCGGCTTGAACTTCGTAGAGAAAAAATCCTTCACAATGGCCAAAATGTGCAGAAACTCCGGTTCCTTCGGCAGCGACAGCGATTTTCATGATTGGGCTCCTTCCAGTATTGCATTCAATGCGTCCAAAGCTTCATCCAGGTCATGACGGTCATAATCCTCTATGCGGCCAGCATCACACAACGCGGCAACGCCCGGGTGCACCGGGATCCTGCCGAGCAGGGGGATGTTCATTCCCTTGGCCACTTCTTCCGCCTTGCTCTTTCCGAAGAGGTCGATGTGCCGGCCGCAGTCCGGGCAAACGGCGTAGCTCATGTTTTCAATGATGCCCAGGATCGGGATACCCATCATCCCGGCCATCCGGTAAGCCTTGCGTACGATCGTCGTGACGAGGTCCTGCGGAGAGGTGACGACCAGGATGCCGTCCAGCGGGATGGACTGGAACACCGTCAGCGGCACATCTCCCGTGCCCGGCGGCATGTCGATGAACAGCCGGTCGCGGCTGCCCCAGACCACATCGGTCCAGAACTGCTTGACCGTGCCTGCAATCAATGGACCGCGCCAGACGACGGGTGAGTCGTTGTCTTCCAGCAGCAGGTTGATGGACATCACGCGTATGCCGCTCTCCGTCATGACGGGAAAAATCCCGCTGCCCGCGTTTTCCGGACGCTTGCCTTCAAGCCCGAAAATCCTGGGGATCGAGGGGCCGGTCACATCCGCGTCGAGAATACCGACGTCCAGGCCGCGCCGGTGGCTGAGAACCGCCATCAGCGCCGTGACCAGGGACTTGCCAACGCCTCCCTTGCCGCTAACGACGGCGATGGTTTTCTTGAAATGATTTAAGGGATTGGGATCAAGGTGGAAGGGGTCGGAAGATCCCTTCTGTGGTGTTTGATGGTCGCTCATGGGACTCCTTTCGGCAATTCCATTCAATAGTTGATATGGTCATTTGCCCATAACCACGAGTCCCATTTTATTCCTTGCGAGAGGGTTAGTCAATCCTGCCCCGGTAACGGCACCGCCCCCTCGGACAGGCGCCCTGGCCCCCTGCAGGACGGCAGGACGGCGCGGAGGCACCACAGTCCGGACAAGGCATCCCTTCAGCTGGATTCTCGCCCATGGTCTCGAAAGGGGCTTTCCATATGCGTCCGCAGGATGAGCAGTGGACGACGCACAGGTTCTGTGTGAAATGGCCTCCCTCAATGCGGATGGATTTGCCATGGATCAGGCTGTCTGCCACTTTTTCCCGGGCGGCGATCAGGATCCGCTGGAATGTGGGTCTGGATACCTCCATCCGCTGTGCGCACTCTTCCTGTTCCATCCCCACAAGGTCCTTGAGACGCAGGGCTTCCAGCTCTTCCAGCTTCAGGATGTTCTCGCCGCGCGAGGGGCTTTCATCACCGGCTGCCATTTCGGCTTGCGGCACAAAGCGGCTCACGATGGGCAGCCCTTCGATTTTTCTCCATTTCACCGGTCTGGCCATACGGGACTCTCCTTCTCTTTCAAGAACGTATGCTCGATCCATATCGTCCGTGAAACAAATCAGGACAAGGGAGATTTTTTATGGATTCATTGGCTTTCCGTCAAGTACATCTCGACTTTCACACTTCCGAGGCCATCGACCGGATCGGGGCGGATTTCTCCAGGGCACAGTTTCAGGAGATGCTGAAGAAAGGCCATGTGGATTCCATCACCGTGTTCTCGAAATGCCATCATTGGTGGGCCTATCACCCAAGCAGGGCAAACGAGCGGCATCCCGGCCTGGATTTCGACCTGCTGGG
>CAZFWQ010000574.1:0-2161 GCA_964522755.1 uncultured Oscillospiraceae bacterium
CAATACGTTTCCCATCGAAAGAATGGTCATGAGGACTATCATGGGCAGGAGCATGGGGATGGTGATATGAACCGTCTGCTTCCAGCGCTTTGCCCCATCCACGATTGCGGCTTCGTACAATCCGGGGTCAATGCTGGTTAGTGTCGCGAGATAAATGACAGTTCCGAAACCAAAGCTTTTCCATATGTCCGAAATAATCATCGTCCATGGGAAAATGTTGTTGTCTCCCAAAAACGAAACGGCTTCTATGCCGAGTCTGGCCAGGGCTAAGTTTACGATTCCATCAGCACTCAGGATATCAATCATCACGCCGGCCAGGATAACCCATGAGAGGAAGTTCGGCATGTAGACTATTGTTTGAAATGTGCGTTTTGTCTGCGTTTTCCGCACCTCGTTCAGCAGGAGCGAAAAGAAGACGGGCACGATGATGCCACCTGCAATTTTCATGATGGCCATGTAAAGAGTGTTCCAAATAGTTCTGACAAAGTTGGGCTGGTTGAACAGGCGTTCAAAATTGGCTAGTCCGACCCAAGGAGAGTTGAAGCCCATGGCCGGATTGAATCGTTGAAATGCGATGACCAGCCCATACAGGGGAATATAGCTGAATACAAACACCAGGACGACCGCAGGGATCAGCAAAACATGAAACTGCCACTGCCTGCGTAAATTACTCTTGAAAGAATTCACCGTTCCATCCCCCTTATAAGTGGTCTGCAATGAAAGAAGCATCATTGCGGCCATCCTGCGTACAGGATGGCCGCAATGCCCTTGTTTTGACAGTGGCGTGGTCGGTCCTTACTTCTTGTACTTCGCGTTCACGGCTGCCGTTACTTCATCGCCGCCCGCTTTTTTCCAATCGGTGATCAGGGTGTCATAATAATCGACTGGTTCTACGCCCATGATGATCTTGGTATAACCTTCAACAAGGAGATCGTTGAGCGTGGATCCCAAATCGAGTACGGCCTGAGGCTGTCCGCCCCACATTTTGTCTTTCATGATTTGACCGTTGTCCACATGACGATTTCCAAGGAAGAGGGTCGCATCTTTGGTGCCCATCTGCAGCCAGCGGCCCAGAGAGGTCAAATCGCCGTCGGTAATCCATTTCTTGGCTTCGAAGTAGTACAGGGAGGCATAACCCGTGGTGAACTTCTCGACACCGGTCATGAAAGCGGAATGGACTTCTTCGGTATCGGCATAGGATGCGAACTGAACTTTGAACGGCCCCGTGACATGGTGCATGTTGTTTGATCCGAAAGGCATGACTTCGTCGATGGTCATGACGCCGGCTGCGATGGAGTCATTCAGAACCAAACTATAATCGCTGATCAGCTTGATCAGGACTTCAGGGTGCTCATACCCTTTGCGAACGACTTCATAAGTACCATTGGTGAACTTGATCGGATAATTGATTTTCTTGTCGTCGATGCAAGGCAGGTCGTGGCCCATGAAATAGGTACCTGCGCCCTGGTTGTCGACAAGTTGTTTACCGACCTGCCAGCCGGCCCAGTTAGCCTGTGTGAATGTTCCGGCTTTTCCGGTGTTGGCATCTTCGAGCATGGCGGCGCTGTCAAGGGAAGCGAAATCCTTACGGATGAAACCCTTCTTATACCACTCCGCATACTTCGCAAGCTGGTTCTTGGTCTCGGGCAAGGTAGCACCGTAGACAAGACCGTTGCCATCGGGTGCATCTACCCAAATCAGGGGAGCTGCATGGAAAGCGGCAGAGGTCTTGAAGAACTGTTCGAGTGTTTTTTCGAGCAGGAGGCCTTGTTTCGCGCCGTTGTTCTTCATGAACGTCGTCATCAAATCTTCATATTGCGCGATTGTTTTTACTTGTGGTTCTCCAGCAGCCTTGTACCAGTCCTGGCGATACCACAGGAAGGAAGTTTCGCATTCATAACCGTAATGAAGCATCGGCATGGCCATGATCTGGTCGCCAACGCTGCAAACTTCTACGATGTCTCTGTTGGCTTCAATCATCTTCTTATATGGGTTGGAAGCATATTTGTCATAAGATTCATTCAAAGGCTGTACCAGATCAGCACCGATAAGCTGTTCGAGCTGGACGAGGTTGCACGTGAAGGAATCCGGAATTGCGCCGGAAGCAATCGCGAGGTTGAGCTTCGTGTCGTACTCGATGGACACCCAGTCCGCCAGGACG
>CAZFWQ010000575.1:0-2160 GCA_964522755.1 uncultured Oscillospiraceae bacterium
ATGCCGATCTCAAGAGGACAGAGCAGGAGATGGCCATCCGGATAAGGCGTGCTTCCTGTACTGTTGTTTTCCTACTCCTGATAGTCCATGCGGCGATTGAAACTGTATTCAATAAATCTCAGGATCGTCCTGCCTGAGTCAAAAGGACGCCATTAGACTGTCCACCTTTTTTCAAAACATCCCACAATATGTTGAGGTTCTACTAAATCCAGAGGCCAAACGAATCATTTCATACTTTCCTGTTACTATCTCTTGTTAAGCTAATCCCCTGTTACTAAATGACTAAAAAACATTTATGATTTTTATTAGATTATTGGCAGGAAATTTGCGTAAATTACTTTGAGCTTTTGATGTCATTGGAACCACAAACTAAGCTTGGGTATATTTGCAAGGTTCCCATTTGGAGGATACATAAATGACGTGGATCATCACCTTATCTACATTAGCATTGTATGTAGTTTTAATCCTATACATCATGTCCTTGTTCGTTGTCGGCAGTATGGCAGATGCTAAGAAGGAAGTGATTTTCAAAAATCTTCTCGCAAATAGGAGCGATAATGATGTCGCCTCCTCCTCAGATATGCCTCTAATACCGGAACGTATGCAATGGACGCCAGTTCGGCCTAAAGAGATTACCTTAAAAAGAGGGTATGCATGCTCCTAATTGGCCGGAATAGCCGCACATATAACAGAGTGTGATTTGCAATCCTGCCAACAATAGGTAATGCGAAGACATTCTATACCACTTGTGCTTGATCACTTTTCCTGCAATTCTCAGCGGCCGGTCAGCTTATATCCTACGTTACTAACTTTCGGTCGGTAATACTCAAATTAAAATAATTCAAAATCGTTTAGTATAGGTGGAGCCAATGACCGGCACATGTCTTTTGGGCTAACTCTTACGGGCTGAAAGCTGCTACAAGATCAACCTGCCACCTCTCGCTGACTTCAATAAATCAATAGCCTTTATCAATATCAGACTGTCGAAAATAAGGAGCTACCGATATATTGATTAAGCCTGTCAACGCTCATCGATGATCATGGAAGATGCCTTCAAGGGGTAGCAATAGGGTAGCAAAGCAAAAAACGAGAGGCTAAGCGAATCGCCTAACCTCTCGTTTTTTCTGGAGCCGATGAGCAGGATCGAACTGCTGACCTGCTGATTACGAATCAGCTGCTCTACCGTCTGAGCTACATCGGCATTCCGTCGATACGGTGCATCCTTGAACGAGTGGGTATCTATCGTAAGCTCCACCCGTTGTCAAGGTTTTCATTCAATCTGAAACAGGAAAAAGGGCGAGTCTGCCTTGACTTTCGAGGCTTCTCTGGTATGATTTCCGCGATTTTAACGATCTTGCCTGAATTCACGCGTGATTTCCTCGACCCTCCCTGCGGTCCGGGAGACCTGCATGAGAGAAAGCATGATCCCGTCGGCAGCAAATTCGCGAAGGAGAACGGGCCTTGAAGGAGCGATGGAAGAAGATCCTGTCGGTATCACCCCTTAAAATTGCGGTCCTGATCATCCTGATCGCCCTTCTCCTGTTCTTCTTCGACGCCCCCTTCATCCGCTTCATGGAACTGAAGGCGCTCGACCTCCGGATGGTCTCGCGGGGGATGATGCAGTCGGGCGGTGAGACGGTCATCGCGACGATCGACGAGAAGAGCCTGAGCGAACTCGGGCGGTGGCCCTGGCCACGGACCACGATCGCAAAACTGGTCGATGCCCTGAAGGGATACGGCGCAAAGGCGGTCGGATTCGATATCGTCTTCACCGAACCGGATGAGAACTCCGGCTTCAGGGTGGTTACCGAATTGTCGCGCGAGGTCCAGGATGTCGGGATCCGGGACAATCGACTTCAAGGACTTTTGGAGAAGAGGCAAAAAGCGGCCGACACCGACGCCTTCTTCGCCCATTCCATCGAAAATGCCAAAAATGTAACCCTCGGCTACTTCTTTCACATCACCGCAAAAGAGGTCGGCCATCTGACGGAACAGCAGATCGCGGCCGGGGAGAATGAGATTGCCAATGGTCGCTTCCAGATGGTCCGGGCAAAGAAGGGGGCGGATGAATCCCCCCTGATCCACGCCTATGCGGCGCAGCCGAACCTGCCCAAGCTCTCCGCAGCGATGCGTCAGGAAGCGGCCCGGCTGATCCAGGTC
>CAZFWQ010000576.1:0-2153 GCA_964522755.1 uncultured Oscillospiraceae bacterium
TGCAGCCGGGAACGCGCGCATGCCGTACACACTGAAAAACAGCCCCCAATCCGATAAAGGATTGAGGACTGTTTTTCATGCTTTTGATTGATGATGAAATGCATTGCCGGAATTACTTCTTTGCAAATGCGCTCTTGTCATATGCAGCTTGCTGCAATTCGATATAGCGAACAAGATTGAGACTTTCCAGGTCTTTGATGTATGTGTCCCAGTCTTTTTCAATGTCCTTGTTGCCAGTTACGAATGCTGCGAGGGCTTCCTTGACATAATCGTTGATCGGGGTCTTTATCAGGGCGATTTCCTTCACAGCGACCGCATCCATGTAGACCGGCGGGAATACGGTTGCAGGCTTGAATGCTTCGTAGGGCTTTGTTTGTTTATGAAGTCTGAGCTCATACCCTTTTTCGTCATACATGTCCTGAGGAGCGCCCCATGATTCGCGGTATTCCCTGGACCTGTAGCTCGGTCCCATCTGGTAATAATGCACGTTCTGAATTTCTCCGTATCCGTATGTGTCTGTCCTCATCCATTTTGCGGGATTGCCGTTCAGATCCTTGTCATTCGGGCCAGCCTTTGCCCACTCTTTTCCTTCTCTGCCGCATTCGACATACAGGAATGTAGCTTCCGTCGAGTACAGCCAGTCAGCCCATTTGTATGCAAGCTCAGGATTCTTGCAGGCTTTCGTGATGACATACTGTCCGGTTGAATAGTCATATGGATACCATCCGGCCAGCTGTACGCCGTTGGGTCCCTTCAGCGGGGGAACCGCGTCATAATTCTTCATGCGGGTTCCTGTCAAGCTTGTAAACTGTCCAAACCAACCGGAAGTCACGGATCCCAGAACCTCGGCGGCCGGGTTTTCCCCAACCTGCGTCATGGCTGCGTCATCCTGAGTCCAGGCTGCGGGATCGATCAGTTTTTCCTTGTACATTTTGCTCAGGAACCGTAATCCTTCACGAAATGCCGGTTTGTTGAAACTGACGTCAACCTTTCCATTTTCAAGGAGAAGACGATCTGCTCCGTCATCATAAATGAAAGCGCACATGAAATAATCTACAGGATTCGTATGCCACGAATTATTGGATCCGGACAGTGCGATTTCATCCTTCAGACCGTTGCCGTTGGGATCCTTGTCCCTGAAAGCCCTGTAGACTTCCAGGATCTCGTCCGTGGTTGTCGGCATCTTCAGGTTCAGCTTCGTCAGCCATGAACTGTTGATCCATAGCTTTTGCGAGAACCAGCAATGATAGCACTGATTGTCCTGGGGAAGGGAATAGATATTCCCGTCGGGCGCGGTGATACCGGGTTTGATCAGGGGCACTTCGCTGAACATCTTCTTGATCTCGACGCCCTGCTTGTCTATGTATTGATTCAGCGCCAAAAACATTCCCTGTGAACCGTACAGCACTTCTTCTTCCTTGGTCACACCGGCGCCGAAATATACGTCCGGCAAGTCGCTGCTGGCCAATGAAAGGGATCTCTTGTCGGCAAGCGCATCGGAAGGGACCAGTTCCCATACGATGTGGACATTCGTCTTTTCTTCATAGAATACAGTAAATGCATTGGTGTTCATGTCCTTGATATTGACATTCTGCGGCGCGAAAAATCTGAGAGTGGCCTTTTCCTTCACAATCGGAAACACGCCCGGACCCGACAAACCGTCATCTTTTGGCGCCGCGGTTGTCGCTGCCGCGGTGGCAGCTGCTGTGGTCGGTGTGGCTGCGGTTCCGCCGCAACTGGACAGGACGAGAGACAAAGCCATTACCAGACAAAGGAAAAGGGCAAGTTTTCTTTTCATGGTACGCCTCCTCTTGCATTGTTATTATAAGCCGGAGCATCAAGGATTCATCCCTTGATTGCCCCAACCATAATACCTTTGATGAAATATCTTTGAACAAATGTGTACAGTGCCAGAACCGGTGCGCTGGCCACCACGATCAGCGAGTACTTCAGCAAGTCCCTCATTCACTGCTTCCGCAGCAGGGTGCTTACGTCCACAAGCATATTGGCGTCAAATTGGTTTTGAATGAGTATGTTCCTCAGGATAATCTGCAGGGGGAACAGCTTGTTGTTCTTCAAAAGTATCATGGCGTCGAAGTAGGAGTTCCATTGTCCCACGGCATAGAAAAGGACCATGACTGCGATGATGGGTC
>CAZFWQ010000577.1:0-2151 GCA_964522755.1 uncultured Oscillospiraceae bacterium
GACAAGGCGCCGGAACCTCCTTAGTTTTGTCTGGTCATCATGGACCGTTGAATCTCCTGACGGGCATGAGGAAATCCAAAAGCCATGACAGCCTGCCAGGAGTTTTCGAACTGGCAGCCGAGCCGTAAAAGGTCCGGCTTGTCAATTGTACTGGACAGGAAAATGTTTCGCAAGATCAGGCATGTCTGTGTGTGGCACGTCTGTGCTGATATGCATATTCCGGTGTGCTTATTCCGGCATTCGCTTGTGCGGATTCGTCAGCGCATACTCGTCGGCCGCATTCACGTCAGCCGAATGCATATCAGCTTCATGCTGCGCGTCGGCAGATTGAATGAATTTACAGCCATTGTGGTAGAATTAATCACAAGGAGCGCTTCTGGTGCGTGTTGTGGCTGAAACCGCAGATTGGCGGACCAACCGCGAAGAAGAGATTCCGGAGGATGAAAACCTGTGAGTGAGATGGAAGAAAGAAAAACCAGAATACTGCTGGCTTTGAAAGACCCTGCCTGTCGCGTGATGACGGCATCGGACCTGGCGGTTTGGCTGGATGTGCCGATTTCGGACCGTGACGAATTTGACGCATTGCTGGAAGAAATGGCCAATGAAGGCGCAATCGTCCGCAACAGGCGGAACCGGTTCGGACTGGCGGAACGCCTCGGAATGACGAAAGGGCGCTATCAGGGGAATGCCCGCGGCTTTGGATTCATCCTCGATGAAGGCGGCCATGACATATATGTCGGTCCGGAAGACGGCAAGGGAGCCATGGACGGAGACACCGTGCTGGCCAAAACGAGCGGTTCCTCCGCAGACGGCAGGCGGCGCGAAGGGGTAGTCGTCCAGATCCTGGAACGGGCGCATCACCGAATCGTGGGAAGGTTCACAGAACTCGCCGGTGGCGGATATGTAACTCCGGACTCCAGGAAAATGTCCGGAGATGTTCGAATCGAACCCCTCCATTCCATGGATGCAAAGACGGGCCAGAAAGTCGTCGTCAACCTCACGCGCTGGCCGGATGGCGTCCTGGGCGCGGAAGGCCGCGTTCTCGTGGTTCTTGGGTCCGAAACCGAGCCGGGGGTGGATGTCCTTTCCGTGCTGTATCAGAACGGCATTTCCATTGAGTTTTCCGAAGCGGCGCTTGCGCAAGCGGACAGTCTGCCCGAAGTCCCCTCGGAAGCGGATTTCACCGGCCGCCGCGACCTTCGTGCGCTTCCCATGGTCACCATTGACGGGGAAGACGCACGGGACCTTGACGATGCCGTTTCACTGGAGAAACTGCCCGATGGCCTGTTCCGGCTGGGTGTCCACATCGCGGATGTTTCCCATTACGTCCGGGAAGGGTCGGCGCTGGATCGCGAGGCATTGGAGCGCGGCACCAGCGTGTATCTGCCGGACCGCGTCATTCCCATGTTCCCCCAATCCCTTTCAAACGGTTTGTGCAGCCTGACGGCGCAAACTCCGCGGCTGGCATTCAGCGTGGTCATGGATGTGGACGATTCGGGAAACGTAGTATCCCACGAAATCTTCGAAAGCGTTCTGCATATCCGTGAACGGATGACGTACACCGCTGTCCGCGCCTTGTTGGAAGACGATGACCCGGAACTTGCGGAACGATACGCCGCCCTGCTGCCGATGTTCCGGCAAATGCACGTATTGGCGGCCATATTGGGAGCACGGCGCAAAGAGCGCGGATCCATCGACTTCTCTTTTGATGAATCAAAAATCCTGGTAGATGGAGAGGGTCACCCTACTGGAATAAAACGGGTAAAACCGAATGTCGCGACCAATATCATCGAAGAGTTCATGCTGCTTTGCAACGAGGTCGTCTCGGAACACTTCAGCAGCATCAGGATTCCCTTCGTATATCGGGTACATGAAGATCCCGATCCGGATAAAATGGAAACGCTCAGGCTTTTTCTCGGCACTTTCGGTTATATCCTGCCCGCGACCGGAGTTGTCCATCCTGCCGATTTGCAGGCGGTCCTCCAGCAGGTGAAAGGCAAACCTGAAGAGAAAACAGTCGGAACGGATTGCGCTCTCCGGCAACCTCACGCAGAAGAGAAGTGAGGAAAACTCGCTGACGGTCGGTGCGCCCGATATCGGCGGTGCCATCGACACGCGGCTTTCCATTGACCAACTCGGTGTAATACCGAC
>CAZFWQ010000578.1:0-2149 GCA_964522755.1 uncultured Oscillospiraceae bacterium
CTGAAAATTATCTGCAAACCCGCCCCAGCAAAGATATCCAAGGCATCAGCCATTATCGTGCGGTCCATGCGGGACATCCGCCCGCACAGTGCATTGCAGGCCGGGACACATCATCCGGCGCCATCCGCAAAATAGCGCACATCGGTCAGCCGGACGACACCCATCGATGAATCAAGACTTATCGTGTAGCCTGATACGGCTCCCGTTCCGATCATGATGTCACGTACAGCCCCTTCATTCAGGATCCCGGTCCCAACGGGCTTGATCCTGAGCGTAATCCCGGTTCCACGGTTTTGAACCATTTTGGCAAGAGACTGGTTGAATTCTGCCATGGAAGCGACTTCCAGGTCATTGCGGACAAACCAGCCGCCCGCAGTTGCAGTACACGCCGGATAGTCGGTCCTATCCCAACGGTGATTCCAGGCAAGGTCCTCATCCGTGACATTGAAATAATTGTACCGCAGAACCGTCACACCGACTGGATCATCAAACGTCACGTCCATATGGTACCAGGAGCCGTCTATCTGCACCAGGTTCCAGGCATGCCTGGTCCACCCGGAGGTTCCCCCGTCTGCTTCTCCCAGTACCAGCCTGCAGGGAATCCCCGCCGCTTCGCAGAGCATGAGCATTGCCCGCGCATATGCGCCGCAGATGCCAGTGCCGAAGGAAAGTGCGGAATAGCCCTGTCCCGACAGAATCCGTTTCGGATCTTCAGTTTCGGAAAGCCACCCATAGCTGTTTTTATTGATGAGCCAATCATGAAAAGCAAGATACTTGCCATATGGGTCAGTCAAGGTCTCCGTCAGTTTTGGCACAAGCCTGCCGGCCAGCCATTTTCCTGCCGCAGCCACGGGAACCTGGCCACGCAGCACAAGGTTGTCCATCAGGGTGCGGGACTGGCCTTTCCCTACAACAGCCAGCGCCTCGGATGCAAGTTTCACCATATCGGCCCGCAGAATCGGGGAATCCGGCGACAGGGCAACCGTGTCGCCGCGCTCCAGCAAACCGAGTTTTGACAGCAGGGGAATGGCGTTGACGTAAACATCCTCAGTACCGTCCGCATAGCCGAGTGCCCGAAGGACAAATGTGCCATACTGGCGGCCCGTGAGGGGATCATCAGACCCGAATGCCGTTTCGGATATGCCTGTGGTCAGCCCCATGCCGTAGAGCAGCCCGACCTGTCCGGCCGCCCATGACGGCACATCCTTGAAAGGATGTCCAAGTTTGCGTGAATGCGCCTCCGGCTCGCGTCCGAGCAGACGGACCAGCATCACCGCACCTTCGGCGCGGGTTCCCGCGCGGTATAGGTCAAACCCGTTCCGGGTCCCGTCAAAAAGATTGAGTGCTTTCAGGGAAACAGCGGCTGACTCGGCGGCAATGTCCCCGCCGTCAGAGGCAAGCACCGGCAATGTGCCGGACAAACCGAAGCCGAACCATAAAAGCAGCCCGGCCAGCAACCAGGCTGTCAGTTTTCTCATTTGTTCCTCCAGGGCGAATTCAGTATTTTTTCATACCCTATTGTACACAAATGAAACAGCATTTAACGTTTTCTGATTATTACATTTGGATTTCAGCGCGGATTGTCATATGCCGGGATCCATTTGTATCGCAGCCCGTCGGTCATGTGGCGGGAACATCCTGCGTGGCCACCACATCCGCGCCGGATCCGAGAATGTCCGCCAACAGGACAGTTCCCATCAAAACAGGCGCAGATACGGCCATCCCGTTCAAAATGCAGACCATTTCACGCATCCGGGCACGGGGAACAGGTATGGTTGTACGTACCGGCAGCAGCGGCCGGTCCCCGTTGCAAAGGCGGACGGTCGTGGTGAGGGTCCGGACGGGGTTCGTGCATTCAGCCACGGCGTAAGCCAGTCCGCGCTTGCACAGGTTTCCGGCGACCTTCACCGGCAGTCCGTTTTCCAGCGTCACCGTCAGGCCGCATCCGGTCGGACAGACCGTACATATCATCTCCATCAGCTTCCTGCCCCCTTTTTCAACGCGTCTCCCAATTCTTTCAATGATTGAAATACCCATGTGGGCTTCATCTCCGATTCAGCCAGGTCTGATTCCTTCGTTTCGCCCGTCAGGACCAAAATACCTGCCGCACCGTTTTTCACTCCAGTGGCAATGTCCGTGTACAGCCTGT
>CAZFWQ010000579.1:0-2144 GCA_964522755.1 uncultured Oscillospiraceae bacterium
GTCCGTATACCGCGCATTCGTTAAGGTCTCCGCCCAGGAGGATAAGCTTGTTGCTTGGCGAGGAGGAGAACTCCAACGCGATGCGCAGGTCGTTGGTCAACACGGTAAGATTCTTTTTGTGTGTGAGCTTTCTGGCAGCCGCCAGATTGGTGGGTCCGTCGGTGAGCATGATTTGGAGATGTTTTCTTTGAGGTCAAGGACTGGAACGCGTTCGATCCGCTGGACGACACCAAGCAGATTTTGCGAGACGTGAATTTCCATGTCCGTAAAGGCGAAGTCGTCGGCATCGCAGGGCTCATGGGCGCGGGCAGAACCGAGCTTGCCATGAGCGTGTTTGGCAAGGCATACGGCCGAAAATCACCGGCAAAATCCTGAAAAACGGGGAAGAACTGAATCTTCCTGACGTAAGCGACGCCATCGCAAACGGCATTGCGTATGCAACCGAAGACCGGAAGACCGCCGGATTGATCCTGATCGACGATATCAAGCGAAACATCACGCTCTCTTCTCTGCATTCGCTGAGAAAGAAAATCGTCATCGACGACAATCTTGAGATCAAAGTCGGTGAAGAATACAGAAAAAAACTGAACATCAAATCATCGAGTATCCTGCAAAAAACCGGTGACCTTTCCGGCGGAAATCAGCAGAAGGTGGTGTTCAGCAAGTGCATTTTTGCCGATCCGGATATTCTGTTTCTGGATGAACCGACAAGAGGCATAGACGTCGGCGCAAAATACGAGATCTATACCATCATCAATGAACTGGCGGAAAAGGGCAAATCGGTCGTCATGATTTCGTCCGAAATGCCGGAGCTTCTGGGCATGTGCGACAGAATTTACATCATGAACAAAGGAATGATCGTAGGCGAACTCTTGGCGAGGGAAGCCTATCAGGAAAAGATCATGCAGTTTATTATGCAGAGCAACAAGGAGGTCGTAAAATGAAAAGGCTAAAAACTTTGCTTAGAGGAAATATTCGTCAATATGCCATGATTATCGCGCTGGTCGTCGTCGTGATCATCTTTGAGTTTTTGACAAAAGGCATTCTGCTCAAACCCCTGAATATTTCCAACCTGATTCAGCAAAATGCTTATGTTATGATTCTGGCAATCGGAATGCTGCTGTGCATTCTAACCATCGGCAACATCGACCTTTCGGTCGGTTCGGTCGTGGGCCTCGTCGGTGCACTCTCCGCAATATTCATCCTCAAGATGGACATGCCGGTTTGGATCGCAATTGTGCTGTCTCTGATGGCCGGATTCGTCATCGGCGCATGGCAAGGACTATGGATTGCGTACATCGGTGTGCCTGCGTTTATCGTTACCCTCGGCGGGCAGCTGATCTTCCGTGGACTTACCATGGTTGCCCTGCAGGGAACGAGCCTCGCTCCCTTACCCGGCAATTACACCTTTTTAGCCGCCGGTTTCGTGCCTGACATCGCAAACATCGAAGGCATCAACCTGTTGGCGCTGCTTGCCGGTGCGGTTTCTGCGATCCTGTTCATTCTCAACGAGATCAGCAAGCGCAGAAGCAAGGTCAAGTACAATTTTGATGTGCCCTCCGTTGGCGCATTTATCTTGAAATTACTGGCGATCACCGCCGTCATCATGGCATTCAGCTATGCGCTGGCACTCTATCGCGGCATCCCGACCGTTCTGCTCATCGTCGTGGCGCTGGTGTTGCTTTACACCTTTGTGACGGATAAGACGATCCCCGGCAGACACATCTATGCTTACGGCGGAAACCCGAAGGCGGCAAGACTCTCCGGCATCAAGACCAAGCGGGTGCTCTTCTGGGTCTATGTGAACATGGGCGTGCTCGCGGCGCTGGCCGGCATCGTGTTTACGGGCCGTCTGAACAGCGCAACGCCAAAGGGCGGCTACGGCTTCGAGCTGGACGCGATTGCCGCGTGCTTCATCGGCGGAGCCTCGACAACGGGCGGTATCGGCACCGTGGTTGGCGCAATCGTCGGCGGTCTGCTGATGGGCGTTCTGAACAACGGTATGTCCATCATGGGTGTCAGCATCGACTGGCAGCAGGCGATCAAGGGATTCGTTCTCCTCATCGCGGTTGGATTCGATGTCATCTCGAAGATTCGCGCGAAGGTTTAATCGAGTCAATTTCGATTGAAACACTTGGTGCGCT
>CAZFWQ010000580.1:0-2135 GCA_964522755.1 uncultured Oscillospiraceae bacterium
GACGCGGATAAACAATGGAATGAAGGAGCCTGTCGGCCTCTGCATTCCCTGTGCCCAGAAACAGGGAGTGGCACCCCTGAACGAGATGTTGTCGCAGTCCGGCATGAACCAGAAGGATTTCGAGAACCTGAACGAACAGATGTCGGGCATGCTTGGCGATGTGAACATGGATGAACTGATGGGCGGCCTGAACAACACCGATGACACCGGGGACAAGACAAAAGACGGAAAACCGGATCAATCCGCGCCGCTCATGCAGTTTCTGCAATCCGCGCTGTCAGCGATGAATCCTTCCAGCGGAGGCCAGCCCCTTGGCGGGAACGCGTCGGCAGAGACGGCTTCCGGGTCAGGCGCAGGCGCTCCTGACGGACCGGGGATCCACACGGCACCGCCGCAGGCTGCTCCCCGGGAAAAGCGAAGCACTTCCAGGAAGAACCTGGATGCCTTTGGCACCAATCTCAATGACAGGGCCCGATTGGGAAAAATAGACAGGGTTATCGGACGGGAAAAGGAAATCGAACGCGTCATCCAGATACTGAACCGGCGCAACAAGAACAACCCCGTGCTGATTGGCGAGCCTGGAGTGGGCAAGACCGCCATTGCGGAAGGCCTGGCTGTGAGGGTCATAGAAGGCCGTGTTCCGGCGAAGCTCGCGGACGCGGAGATATACATGCTGGATCTGGCGGCCGTCGTTGCGGGCACGCAATTCCGCGGGCAGTTCGAGGCGCGCATGAAGGCGATCATCGATGAAGCGCGCGCAGCGGGCACCGTCATCCTGGTCATCGACGAGGTCCACAGCATTGTGGGCGCAGGCGAGGCAGAGGGGGGCGCCATGAATGCGGCCAACATCCTCAAGCCGGCACTCGCCCGAGGGGATGTGCAGATTATCGGGGCCACGACGCTGGAGGATTACCGCCGCCACATAGAAAAGGACGCGGCGCTTGAACGCCGGTTCCAGCCCGTCATCGTCAGGGAGCCCACGGTAGCGGAATCCATCGAGATTGTCAAGGGCATCAGGCATTACTATGAAGACCACCATCAGGTCCGGTATTCGGACGAAGTGCTGGAATCGGCTGTCACATTGGCTTCCCGGTACATACACGACCGCTTTCTCCCGGACAAGGCCATCGACGTGATCGATGAAGCGGGTTCCCGAGTCAACCTGCGCAATGATGGTCTTCTGGAACTGGGCAGGCTTCAGGAACGGTACCAGGCGCTTGAAGTGGAGATGGAGCAGGCTGCCGCCAAAGGAGACTATGCGCGCGCGGCCGATTTCAAAACCGAGGAGTGCAGGCTCCAGGAACGGATTGCCTTCCTTTCCAGCCAATCATCGGAAATGGACGTCACATTGGACGATATCGCCAGCGTCGTGGAAGGGTGGACGGGCATCCCCGTGCAGCGTGTAAGTGAAGCAGAGGCAGGACGGCTCCTCAAACTCGAAGAACGCCTGCATGCACGGGTCATCGGACAGAATACCGCCGTATCCGCCTTGTCGAGGGCCATAAGGCGCACCCGCGCCGACCTGAGGACACGCAAGCGGCCAAGCTCATTCCTGTTTGTAGGGCCTACGGGCGTTGGAAAGACGGAACTTGCCAAAGCACTCGCACAAGAGCTGTTCGGCAGCGAGAACGCACTCGTCCGGCTTGACATGTCCGAGTATATGGAAAAACACACGGTTTCCAAGCTGATAGGCGCACCTCCCGGCTACATCGGATTCGATCAGGGAGGACAGCTGACCGAAAAAGTGAGGCGCAACCCTTACTCGGTTCTCCTGCTTGATGAGATTGAGAAGGCGCACCCGGATGTTTTCAACATGCTGCTCCAGATCATGGAGGATGGGCGGCTGACCGACAGCAATGGCCGGACAGTCGGCTTCGAGAATACCGTCATCATCATGACTTCCAATGCGGGCACCAGTTTCCGGAGCGGTGGAATCGGCTTCGGCGGCACGGATGCGATGCTGATGGAGAAGAAGGTCAATGAGGCTGTCCGGGAAATCTTCAGGCCCGAGTTCCTGAACCGCATCGATGAGATCGTTATCTTTGACGTGCTTACAAGGGATGAACTCGGCGCCATCGTGAACCTGATGCTGAACGACATCATATCCGACCTGACTCGCAGGAACATCCGGATCA
>CAZFWQ010000581.1:0-2135 GCA_964522755.1 uncultured Oscillospiraceae bacterium
AGTTGGCAAAAATCACGGGCATACCTAGAGCAAACGTCTACCAGGCCTTGGCGGCATTGGCCGATAAAGGCGGTGCCCGCGTGATCGAGGGAAATCCGCAGAAATACGTCGCTGTTTCCCCTGGGGAATATTGCGCGAACAAGGCGCGGGAGATGCAGGAGACATTGCGGATAATCCGCGCGGAAGCACCCGAACTGAGAACCCCACCTGAAGGATATGTCACGATTTCCGGGCACCAGAACATCCTCAACAAGATGTGCTATGTCATCGGCCATGCCTCGCAGCGGGTCTATATTTCAATGATGGCCGACGAGTTGCGCCTGGTGCGGGATGATTTGGCCGAAGCTGTCCAGAAGGGGTTGAAAGTTGTCATCATTACCTCTGAAGGCGTCCCCATACAGGGGGCGATAACCCATACAATCCAAAAAAAACATGGTCAGATCAGGTTGATTGCAGACTCCAAAGAAGTTCTGACTGGTGAACTCACAGGCTCCGACCAGGATGTGTGCCTATATTCAAAAAACAGGCCGCTCATTGACCTCATTAAGGAATCGCTCCAGAATGAGATCCTGCTGGCAGGAAAAGGATGACATGGGTTTGCCGAAGAAATGGCTCCGTAAAGACGTTTTGAACCTGACCATGCCAATTCTCATGGAACAGGCCTTCCTGATGTCACTCGGCGTCGTGAACACAATCATGGCCAGCCGGATTGGCCGGGAAGCAGTTTCCGCCATAGGCATGGTGGACTCCATCCATTTCATCTTCATCGCGTTTTTTTCAGCGCTTGCAGTTGGCGGCACCGTAGTTGTCGCGCAGCTCACGGGTCTCGGAAAAACAGACCAGGCCAATGATGCCGCGAAACAGGCGCTGTTTTCCGGCTTGGTTCTTTCCTTGCTTATTACGGTTGTCCTTTGGCTCGGCAAGCATCTGCTTATCCAAAGCATCTATTCCACGGCTGATCCCGATGTGCTGAAAAATGCATTTCTTTACTTCAACATCACGGTCCTCACATATCCGCTCATCTTCATTTCCACCATTGCCAACGTAGTACTGCGGGGAGCGGGGGACACACTGACCCCGACGAAAATCAGCATCATCATCAATGTGATAAACCTTGTTTTAAGCTATACGCTCATCTATGGCCTTCATTTCGGAGGGGGCGGCCCTGCTGACGGTGGAATTGCAGCAGGAAATTCAAGCAGAATTCCGGCCATCGTCATCAACGGAATTGTCGTCGCGTCATCGACGGGAATCCACATTCCCGGAATGGGCGTGAAAGGGGCGGCAATCGCCATATCCATTGCCCGCTCCCTTGGCGCCTTGTTCGTCCTGATTGTGCTGGCCAGGGGAACAAAGCAGATGAGGCTGGGAGGATTGGGCAGATTCAGATTGAACATGCCGCTGCAGAAGTCCATCTTCGGGATAGGCATTCCCGCATCGGTGGAGTCTTTGATGTTCAATGGCGGAAAACTCGTCACCCAGGTTTTCATCGTCGGAATGGGCACCATATCCATTGCTTCCAACTATATCGCAGGTTCAATGAACTCTCTCCTGCTTATTCCGGGGAATGCGCTCTGCATCGCGGCCACGACCATGGTAGGCCAGGCGATGGGTCGCCGGGATACCGCCGAAGCCGCTTCCCTCATGAAATACATGGTCTGGCTTGCCGTTGCCGCACAGATCGTCATGGGCCTTGTGACATATCCGATCACACCCGCCATCGCCGGCCTCTATTCCCAGGAACCGAAAATCATCGAGCTTGCTTCCCGTCTGTTCAGGATGTCCCTCATCGTGTCACCCATCGCCTGGTCCTGGTCGTTTCTTCTGCCATCGGGATTGAAGGGTGCGGGAGACGTGAAGTTCACGATGATGACTTCCGTCATCAGCATGTGGACGTTTCGCATTGTGCTCGGGTACCTTTTTGCCATTCCCATGAAGCTCGGGGTCGCCGGCATCTGGCTGGGCATGTACTTGGACTGGGTTGTGCGCGGCATCCTGTACGGATGGCGGCTGAAAAGCGGCCGCTGGAAGTCCATGCGCGTTCTCAGGGGCGAAGAGGCGAAGCCGAAGATTGCTTCGATTGAGATGTGAAATGGGGAGTGTTCAAACACTCAGCCAGCATTGAAAGTCCGATT
>CAZFWQ010000582.1:0-2130 GCA_964522755.1 uncultured Oscillospiraceae bacterium
GGCTTTGTCCAACTGCCCGGTGCAAATCAAATCGCTTGTACATCCGTCCGGCAGGTCGCTGTCCGGTAAAGAACACTCAGACTGGGAAAAAGAAGTCAAACTCCTGTCATCCCGCATGGCTGGCAGAAAAACCCTAACCGCAATTAGCAAGGACTCACAAGAAAGCAAATGAATATAAATCAGCCTGCTGCATCAAATACGGAAGGCATTCACACCGACATCAAGACATATCATTGTGGAACTCTAACCTATACTAAAATGGGTTTGCTTGCGGTGTTCGGATGGCTGCTCTGGGGTGATTTCTGCTACACTTTGATGGAGTCGGTCGTCCCGACGGTGCTGCCGTTGAAGCTGAAGGGGCTGGGATGCTCAAACTGGCTGATGGGCATAGTGATGACAACTCTTCCCGGCATTTTGAACATGACCATATGCCCTTATGTCAGCTTCAAAAGCGACCGGTACCGCAGCAGATGGGGACGGCGTATCCCCTTTATCCTGTGGACTATGCCTTTTCTTTGCGTCAGCCTTGCGTTGATAGGCTGGACGGATCAGATATCCGCCGCGCTGCGGATGAATTCCGCATTTCTGCAGCAATATGCACCTGCAACCATAACGATTCTCCTGATTGGCCTATTCATTGGGATGTTCAGTTTTTTCAACATGTTTGTCGGTTCGGTCTTCTGTTATCTTTTCAACGATGTTGTCCCGCCGCAGTTCCTCGGAAGATTTACCGGCGCATTCCGGATCGCCGGTGTAAGCGCATCATCGGTATACAACTATTTCATATTCAAATATGCGGAATCCAACATGCGCGAGATCTTCCTCGGTGCGGCGGTCCTCTATTTCATAAGTTTCACGATTGTGTGTTTCATGGTAAAGGAAGGAAAGTATCCTCCGCCGGACAATGGCAGGCAAGAGACAGGTAAAAAAGCGAAGCTGTCCTCGGAGATAAAGGTTTTTTTTAAGGAATCTTTCGCACATAGGATCTATTGGCTTCTGTTCCTTTTCACGGCAGTAGGGTCGGTCAGCGGGGCAATTGGAACTTTCATGATTTTCTTCTCAAAGGACATGGGCCTTTCATTGGATCAGATCGGAAAAACTGGTGCAATAACTGGGATAGCTTCACTCCTAGCGGCGTATTTCGCTGCAATCTACATTGACCGCTGGCATCCTCTCAGGGTGATTGTCTATCTAACGGTATTTGGAATTGTCGGGGCATTGATGAACTGGGTGTGGGTTTTTGTCACATTGCCTGGAAATTATTTTTTCTGGCTCTCGCTGGGAGGCAGCGTGGTCTCGGCATTCATGGGTGCCTTCTACATGGCGGGCAGCATGCCTCTTTTCTATAAGATGTTTCCGCAGTCAAGGTTCGGCCAGTTTTGTTCCGCCCAGGCACTTTTAAGATCGTTCATTGGGCTGGGTGCCGGAGTTGTCTCAGGCTTGTACATTGATGTCATAAAATATTTTTGCAACGGCTCCGACTTTGCATATCGTTTCATATTCCTATGGTCAACGGCATTCACTGTTGTCAATGCGGTGATAATAATTAGCACCTATAAAACATGGTACCGTCTGGGGGGCGACAGTCATTTTCATCCTCCGGCCATATGGAATCCGAGCGGGTTTGAGGAAATGCCCGTGGTTCCAATCGTAGGTCCGCAGTCGCGCTGGCTGAATATCTCGTTCAGACTCTTCAATGCCATCATGGCGCTTTCGGTCATTGGGATTCTTCCACTGATGTACTGGATGTACTACAATCATGCTATGACCTCATTCTCATGGCATGCATGGCTGCTGCTTCCATTGTCGCTAATTGCCTGGGGATACTGGATATATGTGGAAAAGAAAATTCTCCAGGACATTGGAAGGGCGCGCAGGAGCGAACCGCTGTTAAACGGAATTCCGCACCACGGAGTATTTATCATTGTCGCCGGAAAGTTTCTTTTTGTGCTGGGGCTTTGGTTCATCCAGGTCATTGTGGCAATCAACCTTAATATGGAAACAGGCGCGATCGTTTTCACGGCGGCAAATATAGTTACCAATTTCATGCTGATAGGCTGCGTTCAGCTACTGTGCAGGATAGAGAGGGGTTTTTCATCCAGAATAGATGTGATGCTCGCCGAGGGCTCA
>CAZFWQ010000583.1:0-543 GCA_964522755.1 uncultured Oscillospiraceae bacterium
ATATCCATACCATCTACTCGTTTTCGCCGTACTCGCCGGCCGCTGCCGTGTACCATTCCAGAAGAGCAGGGCTGGTGACCACGGGGATCATGGACCATGACTCCGTGGGCGGCGCGCTGGAATTCATCGAGGCCGGCGGGATTGCGGATATGCCTGTGACGGTCGGTGCGGAGCTCCGTGCCGATTTTACAGGGACGAAGCTGGAGGGAAGAAGGATCAACAACCCCGACCAGGAAACGGTCGCCTATGTAGCGTTCCACGGCATTCCCCATAGCGAGCTCGAAGCGGTGGCCGAATTTTTCAGGCCCATCGGCGAAGCCCGTGCGAGAAGGAACCGTGCGATGACGGAGCGGATCAACGGGCTGCTGGCGGGTGCCGGAGTCATCATCGATTATGACCGGGATGTCGTCCCGCTGTCGATGCAGCATGAAGGCGGAAGCGTCACGGAGAGGCATCTGCTGTATGCGGTATCGAAGAAGCTGGTGGACCGGCTTGGCAAAGGTGCAGCGCTTACCGGTTTCGTTTCGCGGGACCTTGGCATAC
>CAZFWQ010000583.1:553-2098 GCA_964522755.1 uncultured Oscillospiraceae bacterium
GAACGCAGAGTATCTTTCCGATCCGGCCAATCCGACCTACGAGTATGATCTCCTGAATGTCCTGAAGGGGAATATGGTGGAAAAATTCTATATCCCCGCCACCGACGAATCCCTGCCGATCGGAGAGGTCGCCCGTTTTGCCGACCGCCATGGGATCATTCTGGCGTATGCCTATCTCGGCGATGTGACCGAGTCCGTTACGGGCGACAAGAAGGCACAGAAATTCGAGGATGACTTCATCGTCGATGTCTTTGATACGTTAAAAGAACTGAATTTCAAGTCGGTGACCTACATGCCGTCCCGGAACACGCCAGCACAGCTTGCCAGGCTGCGTTCGATGTGCGACGGATATGGCTTTTTCCAGATCAGCGGCGAGGATATCAACCAGCCGAGGCAGAAATTTATCTGCGAGGCGATGAGAGGTCCTGGATTCGAAAATCTTTACGATGCGGCATGGGCTTTGATCGGCCATGAATGGAAGGCCAGCGGAAACCTGGAGGACGGAATGTTTTCGGCATCCACCATGCAGGATTTCCCTGATCTTGGCAAGAGGGCTTCTGCCTACAAGCAATACGCCATGGACAGGTTCGCGTAAGAGCTCCTGAATATGCCGGCATGATCGATTTTGCTATTGTGGCTGTGCATACGGTTACGTTATAATCAATATGGTATTTTAAGCGGAGGATAGTTTATGAACGAAAACAATATCAACAATGCGTATGAAGCCGCCAAAGAGCTTTATGCGGCTTATGGAATCAATACCGCCGATGTGCTCAGGCAGATGGATTCGATCCAGATATCGCTGCACTGTTGGCAGGGGGATGATGTGACCGGCCTCGAACAGGATATGGGCGGAACGTCCGGCGGCATCCTGGCGACCGGCAACTACCCCGGCAAGGCCAGGACAGGCGAAGAGCTCCGAGCCGACCTCGACACCGCGATGAACCTGCTTCCCGGCAGACAGCGGGTCAACGTACATGCCAGCTATGCCGAACTCGGCAGCGAGAAGGTGGACCGTGACCGGTACGAGACACGGCATTTCCGCAGGTGGATCGAGTGGGCCGTCGACAACGGGATCGGGCTGGATTTCAACCCTTCGTGCTTCGGACATCCCATGGCTGCGGACAATCTCACCCTTTCGAATCCGGACGAGAAGATCCGCCGATTCTGGATCGACCACGTGAAGGCCAGCCGCAGGATTGCAGCCGATATGGGCCGTGCGTGCGGGTCGCCGTGCATCACCAACATCTGGATCCCGGACGGGCTGAAGGACCTGACCCCGAACAGGCTGATGTACCGCAGCATCCTGAAGGACTCGCTGGACGAGATCCTGCAGGAGAGGATGGATCCGAAACTGTATATGGAAGGCCTTGAATGCAAGCTTTTCGGAATCGGATCCGAGAGCTATGTCGTCGGGTCGCATGAATTTTATATGGGGTATGCCGGACATGCGAAAGCAAAAGGCAATGATGACCTGATGCTGACGCTTGATATGGGACACTTCCATCCGACGGAGACGATCGCGGACAAGATCAGCTCGCTCCT
>CAZFWQ010000584.1:0-2088 GCA_964522755.1 uncultured Oscillospiraceae bacterium
CCTGTCCAGGCGCGTCTGCGATTGCCGAACGCATGTTCCTTGCTGCCTTGTCATGGCACTTCTCGCGGGGTCAAACATCAAACAAACATCAGTGGGGATACGTAACGAGCAATGGTCAATCACCTAATCTGCACCAATTTTTCCCATGGGACGCTCCCGAGCCCGGAACAATTCCAATGGGGCTGTGTTCCGGTCGACGTGTTAGCCCTTTGTTAGCCGTGGGAGAAAACACAACCTCGAAGGGTCTCCTTTTTGAACAAATCACCCTTCATTCGCTCTACCTCTCCCATCTCTAGATTGAAGGAATCATATCAGAATGAGTGGCAACACGAGAGGTCCAGGAATTTTTCAACAGAACCGATTTTTGCAGCAGAACCTATAAACATGGATGATAGCAGTTACGAAGTTATAATATGATCATACAGAAAATCAATGGCTTTATTGTCTTTGCACAATTCATGAACGCCATGGAATTCATTGAGAATCAAGTTTTGGAGACACCCGAGATTCTCATAGATTTGTTTTACCTTTTTGAATTCTCGCTTCGCATTTTCCGGATCAAAAAGCTCATCATTATCAGCAACTTCAATATAGAGAGGCCTAGGGCAAATCAGTGAGCAAACTTCACTATCCATAAATGAGTTGCCAGAATTGAACCAGGTCCAATCAAACCAGTCATATACAAAACGATTACTAAAAAAACAGGATGATACTGCCGCTTTGATCCTGACGTCTGCAGCTGCAGCAAACAGTGTATAAAATCCCCCATAGGATAGCCCGATCATACCAGTTTTGCTGGCGATAATATCGTTTCTTGAATGTAGGTAATCTATGCTCCTTATCAATTTGAAAAGTTCCAATGCTGTAATTGAGCCGCCGAGTTGCTTGAGTTGATTGTCGATGTGAAGCCTATCCGTTTCTGGACCGAACTCTTTGTCCCATAATAATAATTGTGGCGCAAAAACCGCAACTCCCCTTCTCAACACTCGTCTAGTCATGTCATTGTAATTTGATGGGCCGATAAGACCACTACACAACTCCGGTGTCCCCATGCCGCCATGCTGTGATATCACAAGTGGATAGGGTGGATTTGAACGGGGCAGAAATAAAAGGCCATATGTTGTCATTTCATATAGCGCTTCAATATTCAGTCTATATATTTTACCAAGTGAATCTTCTGCTACGAATTCAATCACCACTTTCGGAATGGGAAGGTCAGTGAAATACTCTGTCAACGGCCACCCAAGCATGCTAAAGAATTCAGCCCTATATTTTCCCATCCCCTTTAGGAAGGAACCGACTGAATCGAAATCGAATTGAAAGTGAATCTCTCTTTTTATATCAGCGTACTTTCTTCTGTCCGCTATCGCCATAATTAACTGGTGATATTGTTCTTCACGGTATTTGTTCCCGAAATTCCGCTCTTCAGTGTATAAAGTCTCAATATTCATTAAGGTAAGTCCTTTCTATGTTTGAAACATGAAGTCTCCGGGCGTATGTTCTCGTTGATTCTGTTGCATAGATCTTTACTGCCCCGGCACAAGCAACTCGAATATCCTTCTCATTCCAGCGATGTGATTGCTTCCTCACATGCTCATATGAAATGTGATGACTTGCCTCGTGAAGCCTGTCAGAGTAACATTCCATTGATCCGGCAAGGAGGTTCGAGGCATGAAGGATAATCTTCTCAAGTGGCGTTACTTCGCTCCTGAAATCATCCTACACTGCGTCCGTTAGCATCTCAAGAACCAGATCTCCCTTCGCGATGTCGAGGAGATGCTGGCAGAGCGAGGTCTCGACATCGACCACACGACGATTCACCGCTGGGTGATCGGTATTCGCCGGAAATCGGCAAGAGGATACGGACTCGCTTGAAGCCCACGAACGACTCCTGGCATCTGGACGAGACGTGCCTGAAGCTCCGCGGCGAGCAGGTCTATCTGTATCGCATCGTGGACTCCAGCGGCGACACAGTCGACTTCCTGCTCAG
Organism: uncultured Oscillospiraceae bacterium; assembly: GCA_964522755.1. Classification (GTDB taxonomy): domain Bacteria; phylum Bacillota; class Clostridia; order DSM-8532; family DSM-8532; genus JAEWSN01. The sequence goes on from CAZFWQ010000584.1 coordinate 1,991, forward strand.
CAGGAATCGCGACAAGCGCGCAGCGAGGCGATTGGTGCGGAAGGCGCTGGCCTCACGACACAACCGGATGCCCTGGGTGATCAACACCGACAAGTATC
>CAZFWQ010000585.1:0-644 GCA_964522755.1 uncultured Oscillospiraceae bacterium
CAAGGCGGGCGGAGAACCCACAACGGTTGTGCGGCTGGCGGTGACCCCGGACGGCAGCATGCTTCTGTCTGCCGAGGGTCCCTTGATCCGTGTGCGTGACACCGGCACCGGGAACGCGCTCGCCGCAATTGACGCGCCGGAGGGTGGCTGTGTCGCCATCGTGTGGGCGCCGGACTGCCAAACATTTGCCACAGTGGGCAAGAACGGCGGCGGTGCGGTGTTCCGTCTGCGGGCGTAACCGGAGAAGCGAATCTGTTCTCAAAAAAGGAGTTATAAATGGAAAACATCATACCCCCCGGCGCATCCGATCAACCGGCAAGTCACGCAATGGCTGCGCCGCCATGCTGCTGGTTCTGCAAGGCCGCGCTGAAAGAGGACGCGGGGCTTCAGGTGGGAATGCATGGCAACGTCAGGTGGAAGTTCAAACGGATTCCGTCCGGGTATAAGGAGATGGTCAAAGAGCACGGCGAAGAGCATGTGCTGAAGACGCTGCGGGCGAAGTTCGACCAGCAGCTTGCCACGCAGACACTCGGTGATGTGTTTGAGTGCACGTGGGACACGGTGTCTGTGACGGTGCCGCGCTGTGTGAATTGCCGGACGATCCATGCGACGGTGACGGCCCTTAAGGACAAATTCTTTAATGT
>CAZFWQ010000585.1:654-2088 GCA_964522755.1 uncultured Oscillospiraceae bacterium
TGCAACCGAAATTTTTTCGATAATGCTTGGCAACAGCATTGCCAATGCGCACAAGATGCAATGGCATCGCGGGATTCTATTTGAAAATGATGTCGCAGCCTTTCCGTCGATTCAGGAGAAACTCGCAAGCGGCTGGAAGTTGGGCGCTGAACCCAGGAATGAAAATGAAGCATGGGAGTGGGGGCTGAAGTAGGGGCATCGCCTTTAGAAAGGGAGAAAGACCATGGGACTGATGGAATGGCTGTTTGGCAAAAAAGGGCCTGAATTCACGGAACGCATTTTGCTCACAACGGAAGGCAAGATGAACGACCTTGTGCGCCAGGTCAAGAGCGCCCAGGACCGCGGCGTGCATTCGGTGGTCGTCACCCATTTCAAGGCCACGCAAATGGCCGTGCTTGACGCCTTCGACAAGGCCGGGGTGAATTTTCATCTCATCACGAGCTCCGCCGGGTTCCCGTCCAACGTCGCGGACGTCTTGCCACAGGGGAAATCGACGCTTGTCCTTGCGTCCGACGCCATTCCCGCCTTTGCGGCGCGGGCTGCGGGCTTCCAGCACAAGGATGCGACGCTAGCCCCGCTGTCGGTCCACATGGCCGAGCACTATCCCCGCCCTGAGCGCGACCTGCGGGTCCTGGCGCTCGACCATGCGTGGCCCATGCGGATTGAGTTCATCGGCTACACCGGGCTTGACGAGCCATGGATGGTTGCCTTCGGCAGCGAGCGGCTGCAGTCGATCATCCAGCGGCTGGGGATGGACAAGGACGAGGTGCTGCAGCATCCCTGGCTGAACCGTAGCATCCGAACGGCACAGCAGCGGGTGGCCCAGACGGTTTTTCGTGATCAGCCCTGCGACTCGTGCGAGGAGTGGATGCAGACGAACAGTTGGACAGAGGAAGAAAGGGCAAGCGCCTCTGGTCGACCAAAGCAATTTGCACGCCCCAGGGGAGACAAGATGAACACGGCAAAGTATGATGCAGGGAACAACTCGATTGTAATCACCATTGATGGGAAGACCTATGCTATTCCAGTCCAGGCCGGTTGGCGGGGGACAGGCCAGTTCGCGCTGATCGGCATTGCGTCGGCGGCCAATGATCTGCACGGAATCTGGCTGCCGGCAGATATTCGGGAGCAGATATCAACGATTCTGAAGGAACAGGGGTTCTGATTCAGCGCAGTGCCAAAAAAATGAGGGCTTAACTCCATCTTCATGCGCTGAGGCTGACAAACAAGCAGATGCTTGAAGAGGTGATCGATGCGCTCCCTTATGTGCGCAGGAATTTCGTCCGGTCATGGCTGGCGCGCTCTGAATGGTATCATCCGCGCCCCGCAGGGGCGTAAATGAAAGCAGATTGGAACCGGACAGGAAAAGGCCACATCATCATGACATCGGAACAACCAAAGCCTTTGTGTGAAATCACCAAACAAGGCCGGGCC
>CAZFWQ010000586.1:0-2088 GCA_964522755.1 uncultured Oscillospiraceae bacterium
TTCAGGCAGCGGCCCAGCAAAGGCTGTTCTTTGAACACTGCCCTTGCATCATCATTAACAAGCCCTGTGATTACAGGAACAATCTCAGCGGAACTCAGCATTTCCTTATCAAAAGCGGTTCCCAGGAAGTGGGTGAGAAAGCGCGTTTCAAAACGCATCGGTTTCTGAGACGCCGCCTCAATATCCAGGAGGTGATGCTTGAGAACCTCGTCATCCGTCAGCCAAATGGGAATATCCACATTCCATTTCTCCGCAAATAGAAGACGAGGGGTTTTGGGATCAACAATGTAGGGCAGGCCAATTTGTTCCGCAAAATCGATCAGCCAGGATTCGTGATTCTTTGACCGCACCCATATTTTGAGATCGTTATCGAATTCCCTGCGTTGAGACAATGTATGGCATGCCAGGACATAGTCCGCGGCTTGCTCAACGAGCAGAACATCCTCTGGTGGCGTATGCGCCAGATCGCCAACGTAACTGATGTATACAGAATGCTGAATGGTGAATTTATTTTCCGCCATTCTCCGCTCCATCCTCTTTTATGCTCGCTTCATTCATCTTTTCCAATTCATCATTCAACCTTTGCGCCTTGTCCGAGCTCAACAGATTTTTTTTCATACCATAGCTGATTACGGATTTTAACACGGCCACCAGACCCTCCGAGTCATTGGGGCATTTGAAAGTCGCCTCTCCCAAATAATTTTCCTGGATTTCATATTTTCGTTCTTTACTGATCAGTTCAATATTAACCTCTTCGCTGTGGTTTCCTTCCTGATCAATAGCCCTGAGACGAATTTTCACATTCGATCGTTTCTTGAGAAATGCAGAAAAATCGGTATCGGCACTTACTTTCTGTCTTGAATTCGAAGTCCGGGGATCAGTGCCATCCGTTGTAAATATCATTCCGCCGCAGCTTCCCGGAAGCTTAACCCAGTAATCCTGGGTCTCACGCAGCTCTTTCTTCTCTTCAGTTACTTTCGGCTTTAAAACGGTCGGTTTAGCCTTTTCGATCTCGGATTTGGCCTGTTTCAACTTGGCTGCATAATCCTGGATGTGAAGCGAAGTCCACTCCGAAACCGCCCCGAAACCGTAATCCTTGGGAAGAAGCCCGACGATCTTCTTGGAAAAGTTGACGGACTGATCGGCCAGGCGGGTCAGAAAGCACTTGGCGTCTCCGGGATCGCACTTGTGCGGGTCACGCTGGCCGGGATCCAGGTTCGCATGCCATTTTTCGACTGCGTTTTGGCACGCGATCATATCGCCCGTAGCCCCAAATATTTCACAAGTGGCCTGAGCGATCAGTCCATGCGCAATCTGTTCTCCCGAGTTGAGCAGCTTGACATCCGCGGCAAAGGCTTCCCCAAGTGTCTTGGCGTCCTTGTCTGTAAGGGCATCGCCACCCGGTCCGCCGCTGTAAACGGCAGGTAATTGCTCCAGCATGAAATCAAATCGATCCAAGCTGCCGCTCAGGCTGTCCATCAGGTTCTTGAGTTCGCTCAAACGGCTCTGCCGTTCCTTTTCGTAAAGACTGATAACCTTGGCCACGGCCGGCAGGTGGTTCCACCATATTTTGAGCGTTTCAAATGCAGCGTTAAGGGACCGGGTTTCACCATGCATCAGCGGAGGCGCATCCACCGCCCTGGCAATCAGATCGATAAGGTATATCTGATTTTGGGAAATATCACGAACAACGAACACCGTCTTGGCTGCCGGGTCGGAGACAATCTTGACCAGATCCTCATAGGAGCGCAGGGCCTGCTCCACCATTTTTGTGGAATCCTTGTAAACGGTTAACCGTTCCCCGTAGGCGCGGATGACGTGGGCCAGCGCCAGCATGAGTGGCACGCCTCCCACGCCGTAAGGCGCCTTCCGGGCATCTTCAAGAAAAGTTCCGACAGAAAACGTCTCTCCCGGATTGAGGTTGGCCAGCCGGTCACAGAGTTCTTTGAAAACCGGAAAATCATCGTGAATCCTGGCAGGGTCGGTTTCACAAGCGAAATAGGAAACAAGGCCCTCCGAGCCGGTTTTCTTCAAGGCACCCGCGCCTTTGAGAAGAACTTTTTCAAGGTAACGTTTATGGGCAATATT
>CAZFWQ010000587.1:0-1749 GCA_964522755.1 uncultured Oscillospiraceae bacterium
TTCTTTCCGAAAAAAGCCACTATCCGAGCGGAACTGGCAGGCAGATAGGGATGGACTATGACGGCGAGATCGCGGAGCACGAAGCATAGATCCCGGATGAGCATCGCAGCCTTGGCTGGATTTTCCTTGCGTTGTTTCCAAGGCTCTCCATCCTGGAATGCCTTGTTGGCAAGAGATGAAAGTTCGAAGGCGTCACGGAATGCATCGCGCAATTCAGCCCGGTCCAGTTTGACAGCGATGCCATTCTCTATGGCCCGCACTCTTTCCCAAAATGAGTTGTCTGATTCCGCCACAGGGATGTTGCCATCGTAATAGCGGACGACGAAAGACAAGGTGCGGTTTATCAGGTTGCCTAGATTACCAATCAATTCACCATTGACCTTCTCCTGGAAATCCTTCCACGTGAACAAGGCATCGGATTTTTCTGGTCGATTATAGAAAATGTAGAAACGCCAGACATCTGCTGGAATGCCGGATTCCATGGCATCGGTACCAAAAACGCCGACACCCTTGGATTTGGAGAATTTTCCCGACTCGTAGTTAAGGTATTCTGTGCTTGACATATGATGCAGCATGGTCCAATTATCACCGGTGCCCAGCAAACTTGAAGGGAAGATGACCGTATGAAACGGAATATTGTCCTTTCCGATAAATTGGTACAGTTCCACTTCATCAGGATTTTTCCACCATGTTTTCCAATCGAAACCCTTTTCCTCGCCAAGGTTGGCGGCTATGGAAATATATCCAATGGGTGCATCGAACCAGACATAGAAAACCTTGTTCTCGAAACCAGGTTTGGGGACCGGGATGCCCCATTTAAGGTCACGGGTTATTGCCCGCTCACGCAGTCCATCCCGAATCCAGGCTTGGGTCATCTGGATGGCATTATTTGCCCAAAATCCCTTTACGGACGCTTCCTTCATCCAGGTTTCGAGTATGGGCCGGATTTTTGGCAGGTCAATGTACAGGTGCTTTGTTTCCTTCAGAGCGGGGGCTTCTCCACAGGAAGAGCAGCGAGGTTCTTTCAGTTCTGTAGGATCCAGCAACTTCCCGCAATTTTCACATTGATCGCCTCTCGCGTCCTGATAGGCACAATGGGGGCAGATACCACGGACATATCTGTCCGCAAGAAAACGAGCGCATTTTGCACAATGCAACTGCTCCAGCGTTCGTTCCAGGATTAGGGATCTGGCATCAAGTTTTGTAAAAATATCCTGCACGATTTCAGTCTGCAATGGTGTTGATGTTCTACCAAACTTATCGAATGCGATGCCGAACCACGTGTAGATGTCGGTGTGAAGCTTATAGTAGCGGTCGCATAACTCACGCGGGCTAATACCTTCTTCCGCGGCGCGGGTTTCAGTCGCAGTTCCGTATTCATCCGTACCGCACACATATAGGGTTTCATAGGCCCGAAGTCTACAGAAACGGGCGAATACGTCCGCAGAAAGAACTTGGATCAGATTTCCCAAGTGTGGGACGTTATTGACGTAGGGAAGGGCGGAAGTGACAAGTCTGCGTTTCATGGTTCGGCTACTATAGGAAGCGTCAACCGCTGTGTCAAGGCAAATTGACTACTGCAATAATATTGCCAAAAATTCTAAGGCTGGGATGTTAAGATCGTATCGAGCTGGGATTCAATGACCGAAATGAAGGAAATACTGGGTTTCCCACGTTTCGCCTGGTGTTAGAATAACCGGTCTCACCGGCATCAGGCACGTGGATTGGTAACAATCGTACATCCGACCG
>CAZFWQ010000587.1:1759-2084 GCA_964522755.1 uncultured Oscillospiraceae bacterium
ACGCATCGAAGGGTGCGCTGGACGTAAGGCTGATGGGGACTTCGAGTCGCAGATCTTCAAATCGCAACTCATCAAGGTCGGCCAGTCTTCCAAGCGAGAGTGGCATGGAGTCGCTCGTGGAGGAGGATGCGGAAGTGATTTGTTGCTTGCCAGGTTCGTCGCCGGATAAGGAGAGATCAATTTCAACCGCAAAATTGAATCGTTCGGGTTTTGTGCCTGTATTCTTGAGAACGTAGGAGACAGTCACGATATTTTTTCGGACAGTATAGGTTTTATTGATTTCGATCACCCCGAAAGGACCGACTGCAGACGCTGGTTTCCGCAG
>CAZFWQ010000588.1:0-2079 GCA_964522755.1 uncultured Oscillospiraceae bacterium
GGCTGGCTGTTAGGAAAGAGCTGAATAGAAAATAGATAGCTGCTCATTCAGCAGTGTGGGATGAAAGGCGCAGATTTTTGAGCGTGATCTTTTTGGCGGGAGGTGGGATCGTTCTATTCATGAAAGAGAGCGGAATTATCCCTCCTTTGGGAAGCCGATGTTCGGTAACATCGAATTATGAGTCAACGATCCTTTTTCAAGACCTCCTTCGGTAACATTTAATTTGAGGCAATTCGGTGTGAACTTTTCTCTCGACAGCTACAATAATATCCAGTAAGTTTAGACAATTTCGTTCAATCGACAAATACTGTCCATTATTGTTGCCATCCCGCACCATATATCTCGACATAGGGGTATCAATGCAAGAACCATCAAGAATAAATCAAAAACTGATCGATGAGAATGCCTTATTAAAACAGAAAATCCAAGTGCTGGAAAAATCGGAATTAGAGCGCAAGCAGGCGGAAAAGGCGTTACAGGAGAGTGAACGGAATATAAAGCTGACCTTGGAATGGACGGATCAGGGCCTGTGGGAATGGGACATTCACAGCAGAAAAGTGGTCTATGATGAAAATTGGCAGAGGATTATGAATCTTCCTCCGGAAGGACGCTATGTCGATATGGACCGGTGGCTAGCCAGCATGGATGCGGAAGGCCGCTCTGCATTTGAAAGAAAAATGACAGATTATCTGGCTGGTCGCGAGACATATTATGAACTGGAGCATCGTTTGCAGGCCGAAAATAAGGATTGGAAATGGATTTGGACACGTGGGATTGCTACGGAGAGAGATCCATCGGGCATCCCCTTGAGGATGAACGGCACCTATCGGGATATTACTAAACACAAGCAAGCGGAAGAGGTATTGAAGCAAAGCGAGGAGCAATTCCGCTCTCTAGCCGAAAGCAGCGGTGACTATATCATGCGTTATGATCGGCAGTGCCGGCACACGTATATGAATCCGGCTGCCTTGAAGATTTTCGGACTGGCAGTAGCTGACATCATAGGCAAGACTCACCTTGAAAGCGGGTTTTCGGAAAATCTGAGTGCATTCTGGGAAGAGAAAATCACCCAAGTCTTTGAGACCGCTGAGTCCTACCAGACAGAATTTGAGTGGAATAGTGCTCATGGATCGATACATCTCGACTGGCGGCTGACGCCAGAGTTCAACTCAGAAGGTCGGGTACATTCGGTTTTAGGGGTATCGAGAGATATCACCGAGCGCAAGCAGACAGAGGAACAGCTGCGTTTGATAACAGACAATATGTGCGATATGATCAGAGTGACGGATTCGCAAGGCATTAATTTGTATACAAGCCCTTCTCATGCAAAGGTCCTCGGCTATAAACCTGAGGAGCGAGTCGGTAAATCGGGCTTTGACATTGTTCACCCCGATGATTTGGAACATCTTATCAAGGTCTTTTCCGAGGGTCTCATCAACAAAAAGCCCGGCAAATTTGAATATCGGATAAAGCATGCGAATGGGCATTATGTCTGGCTGGAGACGATAGCCGACGGCATCATGGATGATCAAGGTGAAGTGAAGGCCGTGATCCAGAGTTCGCGTGACATCACCGATCGCAAGCAGGCAGAGGAGGCGCTGAAGAAAAGCGAAGAGCGATTCCGGCTCGCCTATTTAACCAGTCCGGATGCAATCAACATCAATCGCATGCAGGATGGCCTGTATGTGGACATCAATGATGGATTTACACAGCTCACCGGCTATACCCGGGAGGATGTCATCGGCAGGACATCTCTGGAAATCAATATCTGGTGTAATCCGGCCGACCGACAGGAGCTGATCCGTAGATTGAGAGAGAAGGGCTCTTGCGAAAACCTTGAAGCCGAGTTCCGCCGGAAGGACGGTTCGGTCACCACTGCCCTCATGTCGGCGAGAATCATCGTTCTGCAGGATGTTCCGCATGTCCTCTCCATCACGCGGGACATCTCGGACCGTAAGCAGGCGGAGAAGGAAAAGGAGAAACTTCAGGATCAGTTCCTTCAGTCCCAGAAGATGGAGTCTGTAGGCCGGTTGGCGGGCGGCGTGGCGCATGACTTCAACAACATGTTGGGCGTGATCC
>CAZFWQ010000589.1:0-2077 GCA_964522755.1 uncultured Oscillospiraceae bacterium
GTTTTGAGTAGCGATCCCAACGCGTACTCCTGGACGCGATCATCCCAGAGGACATTTCGGCTGTTTTCAGGGCAAAGCGCATCAATGACATTGCTTCATGCCACACTTCCGGCAAAGCCCCCTCTTTCAGCGTTATCATGTATCCCCAACGATAGTTCCTGCATGTTTTCAATACAGGGCCGCACGCATATAAACCATCAACCAGCAATGTGACCTTCATCTTCGGAAATATACTCTTAATCCGGTGCGCCAGCCTCGTGAATGCGTTCCGCTCGCAGTCCTGCTTGCTGACGCCCTCCACGTAGTTCTCGTTCTTCAGGAATTCACTCAATAGTGGAAGTGTGACGCCATTTCCCATAACAAGCACAGACTCCAAAACATAAACGTAGTATTGCTGCTTTTTCTCTTCCCCGGCATGTCGATTCAAACAGTTTTCATCCCACTTGTAGTCCCGAAACATATTCTGCAGATTCTCATATTTGATTCGATCCATGGACCGGGTTACTTCGCGTCGGGAGCCCATCTGCTGCACGAACATCAGAATTCCATACAGCAGCAGGACGGTATGTTTGTGCTTGATTCGCTCCACCTGTCTGTGATCCGGGATCCGGCTCAGCTTTTGCAGCAATCCCGGCAACATCTTGTGGTACACTTTCACTGCATCTTCCATCATTTCCTGTTTCGTTTTCACTTCGTCTTCTGTGTAGGACAACATATTCACCCGGTTTGACAATGAGGCTTTCTCTTTCCGTGCCTTGAATTCCAGCCGGGTGCTTTTTCCTCTCCGAATCTGTTCCAACATCTTTTCTTCCCGATCCATTTGCTTATTCTGTTGCTTTATCCTATTGCTCATCCGGGTTCACCACCTTGTATGGCTTTTCTCCACGGAGACATTCCTTGAAATCCTTTTGCAACGGGTACATGAAGACAGCCTTCCGTGACAGGCCACCTTCGTTCCTGCGGTCCATCCGTCCACGCCCCTGTGTTTCACCCAAATACGTCCAGTTCGCCGCTTTGTAACACGTCCCTCTGAAATGTTCCAAATCCACAAAAGTTTCAAGAAGTACCGGCGCATAGCAGTACTCCTTCAACCAGTCATTTTGTATCTGTCTGGCCGCTGTCGCTAATGCCTTACTGGCCAAATTCTTGATATGTACCCACGGAAGTATCAGAAACCGGCTGTTGTTCACAATCAGGTGCAGCCGCTGTTTTCTATCTTCAGCGCTCCATCCTGTCCATTTGCCCCGGTCATAATTGAAGTGGAACATGTATCTGTTGAAGATTGCCTCAGTTCCCTGGATGTTTCAATCCCGTTGACATATATCCGGTCATACTTCAAAGTCTTGAAAAATCGTTCCTGGCATTTTCTTGCATTGTCCTTAAACATTAATGCTCATCCTCCTAGGTGATTATGGCAGGATTTGCATCAATATGGAGGACTTCGCGTTCAAGTGTCATTGTCATATAGGCACCCCTTGATGATATAAGGACAATAAGTCGTGTAATTCTAAAAACATCCCCTTTCTTGTTGTGGCATTTTGTACTCACCGAAGAGAAAGTCCTGTTTCAGAGCCAGGGGTGAAAAAAGTTCACAATACCGGATTCTCAGGATATGACTATACTGAGAAATAGAAATACATGGTTGCGATTTGGCCAGTGTAGATAAGGCTACCGGGTGTTTCATTCCCGTCATGTACTGGTCTTTGACAACTGAATAGAACACATCCATACATACATTCTCCTGCATGCTGCAGCCGATGGAAGGAATTCCAGAAATCGTGCTCAAGGAAGCGGCATGGTTTTGTGTTGCCTTTTTTAGGAAAATAAACCGTCCAGGCAGCGCAAGAGCCAACATCTGATGCAGTACATCAGATCGCGATGACCGTGCAGGAAGATAATGATACTCCCATCCAGCCCTAACTGATCGTATGGGGGATGGCCGTCCGGACAAACGGAACGGGGGTTGAAATCCCGTGCGCCTGCAGCTACAGGCGGTGTATGGATGTTCCCAAGTGGGAACATAAGGCAAGCCTCATGGTTTGTGCATGGTGCTTGCCATGCGTTTCACGTCGAAATC
>CAZFWQ010000590.1:0-2077 GCA_964522755.1 uncultured Oscillospiraceae bacterium
GTACTTGCCGCGTTCGGGATGCGTCCCGTCAAGACGGACACTGATCAGGTCCGCGCCGTATCTGTCTACGCAGACTTTTGCCATTTCTGCCGGATTTCTCAGAAGGTCGCCGTAGATTTCCTTCAGGACGGGCGGGTACTTGTCGCCGATCCTGTCGAAGACTTCAAGCGCCACAAGCGGTTTGTTCGGCATTTCCCCTTCCCACAGGTGGAAAGGCATGCATGAGCTTCCGCCTACGATATGGGTGATGCCGCGTGTGCCTCCCTCGGCTTTGGTGTTGCCGAGCTTTACGGTCCAGATGCTGTTTTCGGATGTCTCCCTGCGGATGGGCAGCGCCTTGACGGCCCCAATCCTGGCGGAGGCAGTTTCAACCGGCAAGGTGGGCGCAAGGACAACCGGTTCCTGCAAGGGACCGGACTTTTCAACCGAATCGGCTGTGGTTTCCCCAGCTGGCATGGCCGCGCCGATTCCGGACGAGGCAAGCTCAATGGCAACCATGTCGCTTTTCGGGCTTTCCTGTTCCGAACGGGACATCTTATCAGTACTTGGCGCATTTTCAACTACCGGCTGGTTACGGGTACCGCCTGTTGCTGATGCAGGCCCATTCGCGAAAGTTGTGCCTGCTCCAGTGCTTGCGGGTTTTCCGAGAAAGCTTCTGGACAGGGCGTCGATGATGCTTTCAACAACGTCCTTCCGCACTTCTTCCTTCAGCTCGGAGATGATTTGCCGTTTCAGTTCAAGCAGGTTTCCGGGCATCTGGACTTCGTTCTTCGGTTCGGATGCTACGACAGGTTTTGCTTCGGGAACCATGGCCGGTTTCACTTCCAGAGCCGCTGCAGGCTTCACTTCAACCGGTGCTGATAATCTGGCTTCAACAGCCGCGGCGGGTTTGGCATCGGTTGCCGCTGCAGGTTTTGACTCGACTGCCTTCGCTCCGGCTGCCACAGTGATTTTCGCTTCCGTTGCCGCAGCGGGGGTGTCAGATTCCACATAGTCGGCGATGTCATCGAGTTTCAGCGCGGGATGCCCGACTTTTTCCATATGGGCGCGAACGCCGTCGGCACTGGAGGTGATGGTTTCATCCGCTATCTGGTCGAACAGTTCAGGGTGGCCGATTTCAGCAAAACGGAGCCGCAAATCGGGCCCGAGCTGGTCCTTCAATTCCTTTGGCATCCAGACCAGGCGAGGGAACCCGCCTTCGGCGGACAGGAATTTCCTTGATGTCAGGAACACCTTGCCGACCCCGATGAAGCCCGGGGTCTGCTGACCGCCGCCCACACTGCCCGCAAGGGAGGAGAAGGTCATGCCGACAGGGGTTTCTCCCAGGAATTCACGGTTCACCACCATGACCCCGTTGCACTCCGGCAAATAGGCGACAATCGCCTCGAAGCAGCCGCAGCTGGTCATCGGCCGATCCATGATCGAATACGCGGCGAACGCATCCACAGACTTGTGGCTGTTCGTGAAGACGTAATCATTGATGCCCTTCCAGATTCCTTTTTTGGGATCCAGACATTCGCCCTTCATGATGGGCTGGTTCGGACCGGTTTCGTCAATTTCGTAAGCAGCCTTCCCGTCCAGCCAGTTGTAGGCGCCGCAGAGACCCAGCCGTTCCGGCGTGATGACGCACACGTGATTTGGCGCGAAAGACTGGCAAAGCAGGCAGGAATAGAAGATTTCCACGGATTCATCCGTCATTGCTTCCAAACGCCTGTTTCTTTCATCGTATACCTTTCGTGCGACGTGTATGCGCTTTTCAACTTCTGCCTTGTCCGTGATGAGCGTGACCTTGACCTTGTCCACGATGGCCGGGTAGTCCGCCAGGAATTTCGCGTGAATGATGTCACCGTATGCGCGAAGCCTAAGTCCTTTGGCGAAGCCGTCCTTCGAGATGCGCGTCCACACGATGTCCCTTTGACCCATGTGCCAGATGCCCTCGGCGCCGTTGACCATGTGGTGGACCTGGCGTTCCAGGATCGGTTCGAAATCGGTCTGCATCTTGCGTCCGGCGACCTCGACCCATATCGAGAGGGGGAGGACGGTTCCCGGGGCGATCTCGTCGACGCGGACCCGGCGA
>CAZFWQ010000591.1:0-2075 GCA_964522755.1 uncultured Oscillospiraceae bacterium
CGATGCCAGTCCGATCTGTATGGCGTCAAAGTTGTTCAATTCAAACACAGGCAGTCACCTTCCTCTCAGTCTTCGTCATCCGACAGGCCGTCTTGGATGCTCATGCCCTCGAGCAGATCACCCTCATCGGCATCTTCCCCGGTTTCCAGGTCGAAATCGTCATCGGCGGCATCAACCAGGAGTTCTTCGCGAGGGAAGAGCGAAGCAGCGATACCTTCCGCTCCTTCGATATTGACATCCAGCTGGTCGAGTTCGTCCTCCACCGATTCCTTGATTTCGATTTCCTCGTGCGCCTCGCCGAAAACCTTCACGTCGAGAGCCAGAGACTGAAGTTCTTTCATCAGGACCTTGAATGATTCGGGAATGCCCGGTTCAGGAATGTTCACGCCCTTTACGATGGATTCGTAAGTCTTTACGCGCCCGACCACATCGTCTGATTTGACTGTCAGGACTTCCTGCAGCGAATAGGCGGCACCGTATGCAGCCAGGGCCCACACTTCCATTTCTCCGAAACGCTGGCCGCCGAACTGGGCCTTGCCGCCCAATGGCTGCTGCGTGACAAGGGAATACGGTCCCGTGGAACGGGCATGGATTTTATCGTCTACCAGATGGGCGAGTTTCAGGTAATACATATACCCCACCGTGACAGGGCTGTCGAAGGGCTCGCCGGTCCGGCCGTCGTACAGGATGGTCTTGCCGTCCGCAGGCAGGTTTGCCTGCAGGAGCGTGTCGATGATATCGTCTTCCTTGGCGCCGTCGAAGACGGGCGTGGCGATTTTCCAGCCCAGCGCCTTGGCAGCGTACCCGAGATGAACCTCCAGCACCTGTCCGATATTCATTCGGGATGGGACGCCGAGGGGGTTCAGGACGATTTGAAGCGGGGTTCCGTCTGGCAGGAAGGGCATGTCCTCAACGGGGATGATACGCGAAATGACGCCCTTGTTGCCATGGCGGCCAGCCATTTTGTCTCCTACGGAAATCTTGCGCTTCTGGGCAATGTACACGCGCACCAGCTGGTTTACGCCGGGGGACATGTCGTCGCCGTTTTCACGCGTGAATACCTTCACATCCACGATGATGCCGGATTCGCCATGGGGGATGCGCAGCGACGTATCGCGGACTTCGCGGGCCTTCTCACCGAATATGGCGCGCAAAAGCCGCTCTTCCGCGGTCAGTTCCGTCTCTCCCTTCGGAGTGACCTTGCCGACCAGGATGTCGCCCGCGCGGACTTCCGCACCGATGCGGATGATGCCGCGGTCGTCAAGGTCCTTCAGGGAATCCTCTCCGACATTCTGGATATCGCGGGTGATTTCCTCGGGACCCAGCTTTGTGTCGCGTGACTCGGATTCGTATTCCTCGATGTGGATGGACGTATACACGTCGTCCCGCACCATCTCTTCTGAAATCAGGATGGCATCCTCGTAATTGTATCCCTCCCAGGTCATGAAGCCGATGAGGATGTTCTTGCCAAGCGCGATTTCACCGTTCTCGGTAGAGGCGCCGTCTGCGAGGATGTCTCCCGCATCGATCCTCTCACCCCGGCGTACGATGGGGCGCTGGTTGATGCAGGTGCCCTGGTTCGATCGCTTGTACTTGAGCAGGCGGTAACTGTCTTTCTGTCCGGAATCCGTGCGGATTACGATCTCGTTTGCAACAACCTTCTCGACCACGCCGCTCCTCTTCGCAACGGGGCAGACGCCTGAATCCCTCGCGGCGCGGTATTCCATGCCGGTTGCGATGATCGGGGCCTGCCTGGCGCTGCATGTTCGAACCCATGAGCGCGCGGTTGGCGTCGTCGTTCTCGAGGAAGGGGATCATCGCGGTGGCCACGGAGACAAGCTGTTTCGGCGATACGTCCATGTAGTCGACCTTGTTGTGATCCACTTCAAGGATTTTCTCCTGGAAGCGCGATCCGACACGCTTGTTTTTGAAAAAGCCTTCTTCATCAAGCGGCTCGTTGGCTTCGGCTATGGTGTAGTTGTCCTCTTCATCGGCGGTCATGTAGTCCACCGTTTCGGTGACGCGGCCGCTTGCCTTGTCCACGCGGCGGTAAGGGGCTTCAATGAACCCGTATT
>CAZFWQ010000592.1:0-2072 GCA_964522755.1 uncultured Oscillospiraceae bacterium
GCCTTTTCGGCGATCTGTGGCAAAAGACGAACGAAATCACAGATGCGGCTCCCGTCCGGCCCCCGGTCATGTGCGCGGGCTGCCCGCATCGCGGCCTGTTCTACATCCTGAAAAAACTGAAGCTGACTGTTTCCGGCGATATCGGATGCTATACCCTTTCCGCGCTCCCCCCGCTTGAAACGCTGGACACCTGCGTCTGCATGGGTGCTTCCGTAGGCGTGGCGCACGGCATGGAAAAGGCAATGGGGCACGCCGCCATGCGCAGGACAGTCGCCGTCATCGGGGACTCCACCTTCATCCACAGCGGCATCACGGGCCTCATCAACGTCGTGTACAACGGAGGTACGTCCACCGTCATCATCCTTGACAACTCGATTACCGGAATGACCGGCCACCAGCAGAACCCGACCACCGGCCTCACGCTCAAGGGCAAAAAAACGAAGTCCGTAGACCTCGTCAGGCTTTGTCAGGCAATTGGCGTCGAACGCGTGCGCGTGGTGGACCCCTTCGACCTGGAAGCAACGGAAAAGGCCGTGCGCGAGGAAATCGCCGCGGAGGAACCTTCCGTCATCATCACCCGCAGACCCTGTGCACTCCTGAAAACTGCCACTTTCAAGGGACGGCTCACCATCAACCGCGAGAAGTGCCGGAACTGCAAGGCGTGCAAGCGCATCGGCTGCCCGGCCATCGTGGACAGGGGAGACCATATGGAAATGAATGTCGCCCTGTGCGTGGGCTGCCATTTGTGCAAGAACCTATGCAAGTTCGACGCGATGGAAAAGGCGGGTGAATAAGATGATCACTTCCATCATGATAGTGGGTGTCGGCGGACAGGGAACATTGCTGACCAGCCGTATCCTGGGACATGTCGCCATATCGGGCGGACTTGACGCGAAGGTGAGCGAAGTGCATGGCATGTCGCAGCGGGGCGGCAGCGTGGTCACCTATGTGAAAATGGGGGAGAAGATCCATTCCCCCCTCATCGAGAAGGGTGAAGCCGATGTGCTGCTCTGTTTTGAGCAGCTTGAAGCGCTCCGCTGGATAGATTACGCCAAGCGGGATGCGGAAATCATCGTGAATGACCAGAAAATCGATCCGATGCCGGTCATCCTTGGCAGCGCATCCTACCCGGAGGAAATCATCCCGAAACTCAGTGCTGAATTCGCACATGTGACGTCAGTGCCCGCTTTGAAGATGGCTAAGGACTGTGGAAGCATGAAAGCCGTCAACGTGGTCATGATTGGCGTCCTGGCGCGGAAAACGGATTTTGGCAAGGAAGTCTGGCTGGAAGCCATCCGCCAGAACGTGAAACCCCAGTTCATCGACTTGAATCTATGCGCATTCGAGTCGGGTTACAGCTACGTTCCGGAGTAGTCCGACCGGGCGCTCATGAGGATTCCCTAAAGATGATGGAGGTGCAGAAAATGAACAACCGTGAAAGAGCCGTGGCCGTTTTGCGTTACCAGCCGTATGACCGGCTTCCAATCGTCCACTTCGGCTTCTGGCAGGAAACGCTTGAAAAATGGCAGCAGGAAGGACATATCGACGCGGAAACCGTGGCGACATGGGGAGATGGGAACGAAGCCGACCGCGTCATGTCGGAAAAACTGGGCTTCGATTTCAACTGGAGCACAACAAGCGGCGGATATTATGGCCTGTTTCCAGAATTTGAACGGAAATTGGTCAGGACCATGCCTGATGGTTCGCGGCATGTCCTCAACGGAGAAGGGATGATTGTCCTTCAAAAGGATGGCGCCGGCTCCATTCCAATGGAAATCGGACACCTGCTGCAGGATCGGGATGCATGGGAAACGCTATACAAACCGAAGCTGCAATGGAATCCGGGCCGCTTGAACCACGAATACCTGCTGAAGCTGAAAGCGGAATCCGCCACGCGGACTTATCCGCTGGGACTGTACTGCGGCTCGATGTACGGCCAGATCCGCAATTGGCTTGGCGTGGAAGGGATCAGTTACCTGCATGCAGATGACGAGGAACTTTATGTCGAAATGATCGATGCCGTAGGCTCGATGAGCCTGAAGGTGCTGGAAGAAGTGCTGAAGTACGGCATC
>CAZFWQ010000593.1:0-2070 GCA_964522755.1 uncultured Oscillospiraceae bacterium
CACGGTCACGGAAAACGACATGCTCATCCCGTCAATCGGTTGAAAGTGACCGGACAGGTAATCCGTCAATCGTAAATGGACCATGTACATGTAGCGCGTCAATCTCCAATCGGACAGGAAATAGGATAGAAAACCTCCGGCGATCAACGTAGACATCATGATCCCAATAGAAGAGGCCGTGGTCTTGACCATCACGGAAATCATAAAGGAGATGCTTCCCACGACCAGAGAGACATAGAATGCCAGGGCATAGACCATTAAGATATAGTGCCATTGAGGGACATTGATCACCCCTGACGTATCGAGCTTTCCAGCGATCATGTTGAACCCGGTCGCCGTCGGCGCCATCCAGCCGCCGAAACCGAAGAACATTCCTGATATCAGGATAGAAATAACCAGCGTCACCAGGAGAACGATTACTTCCATCATCGTGAGACACAAATATTTGCTCAAGAGAATCTTCCAGCGCGGGACTTTTCTCGCAAGGAGCAACTTGATGGTACCACTCGCTGATTCACCGGAGACAATATCCGCAGAAAGGATCAGAACCAGCAAGGGGAGAAAAAGGAAAATAGCCTGTTCCATGAATCTTGAAGTGAACTTTGCCGAAGTATTATCCAATGGATTCATGTTGTTGTCTATGCTGTATTGCAACTGTTCGATCCTGACGCGCAAGGACGATTGGCGATTTTCATCCATGGCATGATTCTCCAGCCTGTTCTTCATCCCTATGAGCTGCTGCTCGGCAAGCCTTTTCCAATCCGCCGTTTGGGTCGCACCGATTCTTTTCATGAGGGCTTCCTTCGTCCTCATCCCGATGCGATTTTGTCCATAGGCAAAAAGGGAAATCATGACCACCAGGATCCCCAGGACGATGAACAGCCTCTTATTGAGGATCATTTTGAACACTTCGTTTTGGACAAGCTTATACAATTTCATCACCCTGTGTCAGATCCAAGAAAAGTTCTTCCAATGAATGCTGCGTGGGACAGCAGTACGTGAGAAAAATGTCTTCTTTTATCAAGCCTCTATTGATTTCGCCCAGCGGATGGTGGGCTATCGAGGCCTGAACGGTTTGGGGCGTATGTTGAACAGCTTCAATATTCCAGGCATGTTTCAGATAGTGGATGGCCTTCACCGGATCACTGACTTCCCATTCAACCAGGTGGTTGGACATGATTTCCTGCACTGAACAGGTTTTAATGATGACACCCTGCTTAATGATCGCCACCCGGTCACACATTTGTTGCGCTTCGTGAAGCAGATGGCTGGAAAGAAAAATCGCCATGCCTTCTTCATAAGCGAGTGTTTTCATCAGTTGACGGAATTCGCTGATGCCTGCGGGATCGAGGCCGCTCGTCGGTTCGTCCAAAATAAGCAGTTTGGGTTTGGCCAATATTGCCTGGGCGATCCCTAAACGCTGCTTCATCCCTAAAGAATAGATCCCCACTTTATCATTGATTCGGTGCGTTAGGCCGACGAGTTCCACCACTTCGGATATTCGCCTCTCTGTGATCCTCTCGTCCATATTGGCATATTGATAAAGGTTTTCCAGCCCGGTCAAGAATTTGTACATTTCAGGGGTTTCGATGATGCAACCGATATGCGACATGGCGGCGATAAAATCATCTTTGAGGGAGTATCCACAAATGGAAATGCGCCCCTTCGTTGGCCTGACCAATCCGGTGATCATCCTGATCGTGGTGGTTTTTCCCGCACCATTGGGCCCTAGAAAACCGAAGATTTCCTGAGGGTGAAGCGTGAGTTCGAGATCTCTTACGATCTCCTTGCCCTTAATCGACTTGCTGACTTTTTCGAGGAAAAGCACAGGTTGTTGCATCAAGACTCCCCACACATCTTCCGGCCTATTCGGCATATGCTTCCATTACACCTTGCCGCAGAGCCCGCCACCGTTTGGACCGGGTCTGGCAAAGGCCGTGAGAAGGCTTCCCAGAATTGATTTTTCCTCTCTTGCATGATCCTGTATGCCTACCGCTTTTCGGGAATCAACCCTGTCAGCTCTTCGCACAGCACGATCAGATATCCTTTCACTAAACCGATGCCATTGGC
>CAZFWQ010000594.1:0-1608 GCA_964522755.1 uncultured Oscillospiraceae bacterium
AAGCAATGCCTTCAAAAAATCTATTTGATATAACGGTTCACCGCCTGAAAAAGTTACCCCTCCTCCGGTAGCCAAATAAAACGGATAGTCCTTAAGGAGTTCCGTCAATACACGCTCAGTGCTGACTTTTTCACCACTCAAAGAAAGCGCTTTGGTTGGACATATCTCTATGCATTTGCAACAGCTATGACAAACAGTTCTGGTGAAAAGAATTGTTCCCCCGGATATCCGTCTTGCCCCAGATTGACAAACATTCACGCATTGCCCGCATCCGATGCATTTGTTTGCAAAGTACTGTATCTCTGGCTGGGGATTGATTGTTTCCGGATTGTGACACCACTTGCATCTCATGGTGCATCCTTTCAGGAAGATCGTGGTTCGGATTCCAGGTCCATCATGCAACGAAGCTCGTTGAATATTTGTAATCATTCCATCCATATTGTCAATCCGCCATTTCATCTCTTTGAATGATCGTATCCTGTGCGGATTTTAACATATCGACAAAAGCAGCACTATAACCTGTTATTCTTACCATGAGGTCGCGATATTTTTCAGGATCGGACTGCGCGTTTCGCAGTTCCTGAATATCCGTGACAGAAAGCTGTGCCTGCAATCCACCCAGAGAAAAATAAGCCCTCAGGAGTTGTGAAAAAACAAGAAGATGATTCTCTCCGCGGACCATCCCGGGATTTATCTTGATATTCACGGCTCCTGAGCATATTCGGTTCAAAGGCAATTTGGACAATGATTGGAGCATTGCTGTCAATCCTTTCGTTGATGCACCCCACGCCGGTCCCGCATTCTGACTTAGAGGCATGCCGGCACGCCTTCCATCAGGGGTTGCACCTGTAGCTGCACCAACTTGAATATTCATGGTATCAGATTCAAGGGAACACATTACGATGATACGTTCATCATCAACCTTTTTAGAAACCTCTTCCACGACTTGATAAAGCATATGCATGATTCTAGCAGCGTGCGCATTTGCAGTGTCATCATCCTGACCGAATTTTGGGACATTCATGCATTGCTGACGAACAGCCTCAAGATTTATAAAATCATTTAGAAGGGCTGATATGAAGTCATGCAGATTCATTCTTCCGGATCGAAAGACAATTTCATCAAGGGCCGTCATCGAATCAATCAGGTTGGCAATATATCCGAAAGCCCATATAATCCCATCATATTTTAGACTGCCAGTTTCCCAGGAGCATGCTTTCTCTATCGGCCCAATCAGAAAGCAGTCATCAATCCGCAGTCTGCCAGGTCGCACCTTCATATTATTTCTATAGCGCTTCAGAAAGAATTCACTCCACTCTAAACAATATTGCAGTGCGAATTGCCGATATATTTCATCCATCGTGATACTGTTGCAGTCGGTTCGTTCATGCAACTGTTTCAATACAGCCAATAAACAACCGATTGTCGAGGAAATTGAGCCTCCCGATTTCATCTGACCAGGAATAATAGGCCAGTTGCAACCGTACATCTCATATGTAATGGCATCATCCTTATCAATTCCAGAGGCGATCAATGAAGGAATGACAACCCCATCGTTATAAACCATCATGGATGAATTGGCACACATTTTCCGGCATGCAAGCTGCC
>CAZFWQ010000594.1:1618-2063 GCA_964522755.1 uncultured Oscillospiraceae bacterium
GGTGTATCGAATGACAACAACTGGATTTTCAAAGCGAGGGACTACTTTTTCCAGGAAAAGCCTAGTCAACTCATTGGTGCATGACGAGTCATCTGCTTTCGTTCCCGCAAGTATCACATATTGGGGTGAGTCATAGGAAAGGTTCCGTTCCCAAGTTGTTTCAGTCTCACTGCCGGCAGACATTTGATGTTCACCGCGACCCAATATCAGGTTGTTTTTGCAATAGAAGTCCTCAATGAGGTCTCCGGCCATTTCCTCTGTCAGGATTCCTGTCTTGATATCCCTTTTGTAAAACGGATACAGGTATTCATCCATTCGGCCAAATGTCAGTGTCGCATTCATGGCACAGACAGTGCAGTATACATATCCGACCAGCCACACAAGCTGCAAGGCTTCGCGGAAAGTTCGGGGTGCTCTTTCAGATAGCGCAAAACAGCTTTCAGAA
>CAZFWQ010000595.1:0-2059 GCA_964522755.1 uncultured Oscillospiraceae bacterium
TGCTGAGCACCTTGCTTACAGCGCTTATGATGTCTTCAAGGATCAATGGCTTCAATACATAGCCATACACGTTTAAATCGATGGCTGATTTGGCGAAATCGAAATCATCATGGCAACTCATGAAAATGATCTTGATTCCCGGGTTGGTTTCCCGCAGGACTTTGGACATTTCGATACCATTCATTTCCGGCATGGCAATGTCGGACAGGATAATATGAGGTGCAAGGGAGTCAACCATGGCCAATGCTTCCCGGCCATTGGCGGCAGCGCCAACCACTTCGATTCCGAGGGCTTTCCAATCGATCATCTCTCTGACGATTCGACGATCCCGGTTGTTGTCATCGACCACCAAAATCCTGTACATGATTCACCTCTTGGATCCTATTGTGCCTCAAATACCTTGTTCTGTCATCTGGTTACAAGGGAATGACCGGATTCCGTCATGTCATGACCGGAATGAAGCCTGTGTTCACAGCGCAGAATCTGCTAAAGTTGATGCAGTAGTGCAGGGATACGGCATGAGGAGCGGCAATATGACTAAATTTTCTCTGGAAAGACAAAATAACACCATGCAGCCGAAACGGGAACGGGAACGTGGCTTCAATGATAATGTCTTTCTTTATATGCTTGTTTTCCCCGCATTGGCCTTCACCTTCATGTTTGCATACATACCGCTTACAGGATTGATAACCGCATTCAAGGACTACGACATTTGGAAAGGCTTTTGGGGAAGCCCATGGGCAGGTAGTTACGGATTTGCCCATATCATCGAGATATTCACATTCAAGCCCATCACGGATTCCATCCTGAATACGATTCTCATCAGTTCATTGAATCTTCTTATCGGGTTTCCTCTTCCAATCCTTCTGGCGCTGCTGTTCAACGAACTGAGAGTCGGGATATTCAAGAAAACCGTGCAGACAATCAGCTACATGCCATTTTTCCTTTCCTGGATTGCAGTCATCGGATTGACCATTTCGTTCTTTGACAGTTATGGCCCGGTGAACGATATCATGAACCTCATATTCGAACAGGCCCGGGAACGGGTTTTATATCTTGCGGAACAGAAAAATTTCATACCCATGCTGGTTGGACTGAATATGTGGAAAAGTGTGGGTTGGGGATCCATCATTTACCTTGCCTCCATCGCTTCCATCGACCCTCAGCTTTACGAAGCGGCATCCATGGATGGAGCAACAAGGCTGCAGCAGATCCGTTTCATCACTTTTCCCGGCATCGCGCCCACAGCCGCCATTGTCCTGATTTTGAGCATAGGTGGCATACTCGGGAGCAATTTCGAATTGGTGTTCGGGCTTCAAAATGCATTCATTGACTTTGATACCATTGACACGGCCATTTACAAATACGGGATTGTCCAGAGGGGATATTCAATGGCCACTGCCGTTGGGTTCACCAGAGGCATCATTGCGCTGGGGTTGACATTCATGGCCAATTTCATTTCCAGAAAAGTCAGTCAAACGTCCGTATTTTGAAGTGCAAGGGAGAATGCAATGCATCACTCGTCAGTCCGATGGAAAATATTCAATGGATTCAATATCCTGTTCATGATATTGCTGTCAGTTGTCATTCTTTATCCCTATTTGAACGTGCTGGCCATTTCGCTTAATGACAATTCGAAAACTGCTTATACCGGAATCATGCTGATTCCGCAAGCACCGACATTCATGAATTTCATGGCGTTATTTGTGGACAACAACATTCAGCGTTCGGCTATGATCACCGTGTCCCGTGTGATCCTAGGAGTTAGTCTAACAGTTTTCGTGGAATTCTGTGCTGCTTATGCGTTGTCAAGATCGCAAATGAAGCGCAGACGACTCTTGACCATGCTGCTGATGATCCCCATGTATATTTCCGGCGGGCTGATTCCCACGTACCTGTTGTATTCCCGGATTCACCTGATCAATAATCCGTTGGTGTATATTTTGCCTGGAGCATTCGCTTTCTTTGATTTCATCCTGATGCGTACATTCATCAAGACCATACCGGACAGCCTCGAGGAATCGGCAAAACTGGAAGGGGCCAATCATTTCCAGATTAT
>CAZFWQ010000596.1:0-2047 GCA_964522755.1 uncultured Oscillospiraceae bacterium
GGGCTGATGGGCTTCTCCAGCAGGCGCGAAAACGTGACCCTGCTCTCTGAGGCGCTGCGAGAGATTCTCCACGGAAAAATTTGAAATGATTGGGCTAACAAGTGTTGGATAGAGCAAGCATAGTTTTTAACTCAGCATCATCGGTAGTAAATTCGTTTTATCAATTCACGCTTGTATAAAGCCGTTGTTAAAGATTTGGGGACACCTTGCCGCAAGGCGTCCTCGAATGGGAGCGGGAAGATTTCATGAAGACAACCATCAGGCCGGGGATGCCCCTCGATATTGTCGATGTGGACAGGCATATGAAATCCATGACCTATGACGTAATCAACAAACGGATCATCATTGCCCAAACCAGCCCCCCACTGACCAAATATAACTTGAACAAACAAATATCACTAACATTTGTTGTGAAACGGGATGGTCATCCTGTTCGTTACGGAGTACAGGCCAAGGTAACCGATTTCGAAGCTGACTACAAGCTGGCTTCTTCAGAGGTCATGGCCGTGGGGCTCGAGCAGACGAGCAAGCAGAGCGTATATGACCTGAGGCTGGATTATCGGGTTCGTCCTCCCGCTGATAGCAACCTCCGCATCGAATATAAAGGCGAATATCTCAATATCATTGATATGTCTGCAGGTGGTTTTCAGTTCAGCAGCCGGGACAAAGATGAGCCGAAAATAGGGGAGGAGTTTGATATCTCGTTGATTATCGACGATCATTCTTTAAGGTTGGCGGCAAAGGCAATGAAGATGGCAATGCCTGTTTCTCACGATCCGGCCTTGCACTATCTGGGGGCAAAATTCATCGGTAACACTCGGAATTATGAGCAGTATCTAATGAAAAAAATTCTGGAAATCCAGCGAAAGCTCATGGTTGATGGTAAAATTTCCTAGTCTCTCAACGTCATACCAGTGTCGTTAAGTTTGCTGATTTTATTCAGTATGTTACGCCGATACCCACGTTGAGACGGAAATACTGCTTGACAGATGCGAAAGAATCGTATATTTCCGCCGTCGTTAATCATCAACGTCATCCGCAGTGGATCCAACCTCTCGCATGACATCTCCCCGTGAGGGACTTAATTAGATTGCGTTGAACGACCATCACCATCAGGTTGTTCTTACAGCAGAAGGAAGATGTATGAGCAGCAGCACAGTCGAAAAAGTTCGGAATATCGGAATCAGCGCCCATATTGACTCGGGGAAGACCACCTTGACCGAGAGGATCCTGTTTTACACGAAGCGGATCCA
This sequence comes from uncultured Oscillospiraceae bacterium, assembly GCA_964522755.1. Classification (GTDB taxonomy): domain Bacteria; phylum Bacillota; class Clostridia; order DSM-8532; family DSM-8532; genus JAEWSN01. The sequence continues at coordinate 1,254 of CAZFWQ010000596.1, forward strand.
TGCGATTCACGACGTGAAAGGCAAAGACGGCGTCGGCGCCACGATGGACTCCATGGAGTTGGAGAAAGAGCGCGGCATCACAATCGCTTCAGCGGCGACCTTCTGCGAATGGCAGGGGCACGAGATCAACATCATCGATACCCCCGGTCATGTGGATTTTACAATCGAGGTGGAACGCTCCCTGCGGGTGCTGGACGGTGCCGTGTTGGTGCTCTGCTCCGTGGGCGGCGTCCAGTCGCAGTCCATCACCGTCGATATGCAGATGAAGCGTTACAAGGTTCCCTGCATCGCCTTCATCAACAAATGCGACCGAAGCGGTGCCGACCCGGCCCGCGTGATCGCCCAGCTCCATTCGAAACTGGGTCACAACGCTGTTTCCATGCAGATGCCGATCGGCCTGGAAACGAATTTTCGCGGCGTGATCGACCTGTTGTCCATGAAGGCCATCTATTTTGAGGGTGAGCACGGCGAACAGATCCGGATCGAAGAGATTCCCGGGGAGTTGATGGACGCGGCACGGCAACAGCGGGAAGAGCTGATCGACGCTGCTTCGCTCTTCTCCGATCAGTTGACAGAGGCGATCCTCGAGGAGAGCCCGATTCCCGACGCGTTGATCGTTGATGCGGTCCGCAAGGGAACCCTGGCGAGAAAACTCACCCCGGTTTTCCTGGGGTCGGCTTACAAGAACAAGGGAGTTCAGCCGCTCCTGGATGCAGTCAACCAGTATCTCCCCTGTCCGGCGGACGTCGAGAACACCGCCCTGGATCTTGACCATGAAGAGGCCCTGGTGGAAC
>CAZFWQ010000597.1:0-2037 GCA_964522755.1 uncultured Oscillospiraceae bacterium
GTCATTGATCCAAAGGGCTTTCATATCGGTCAGGATGGTTGTCGAACAACATCCATCACCCGTCGGATCCTGAACTCGTCATACTTCCCCTCCCAGGCAAAATCCATCTTCATCCGGGAAAGCGGGTGCAGATTATCCGGCCCCAGTGACGGTGGAATTTTACCGTTCGTCTTCATGGTGATCACTTCCGAGATCCTGTTCACGGGAAAGCGTCGTAGCATCAAACTGCTACATACGATCTAGAGACTTTGTGGTTTCCGGCCTTAATGTCAATTCTTGTTGTGAGAGCATTATTCCATCCTTTCCGTCATGATCGGGCAATGTTCCTGAGTCTATGCAAAAACGCTGCATACGCGCTTACAGAGCTCACCAGTCTGTTCGCGCAAATCACGGGGCACAAAAACATAAAAGAATCGGCCACTGCGATTTTCTTGCTCTCCAAGGATCTTCGTGTATGAGACAGGTGTATCCTCTCCCATTTCGACCATGATATCACCCCGATCAATGCTTGCATGTCTGGACTTGGCATCAATTACCAGAAATTCCGCTTTGTCATAACCTGTGAAAAAAGCGGCCAATATTTCAGGAATTTGCGCTTTTAATGTCTCCGTAATACGAATGTCGGGAATTTCATTCTTATCTATGATTCGTTTGTACTCCCCGTAGGTTTTCCAAAGAGGCACACGTTCGGGATGATGAGACAGTATCTCCGGAACCATCTTGTACTTTGGATTCTCTGCTTGAACCTTGAGCAAATACATTACATCTCCATCCGTGGGTAAATACACGGTAGAACCAGAATTTATGGGTGTTGGCTTCTCAAAAGACCGAACGGAAAACACCGCCTCCCAGAAATGATCGGGATCATGATCAGGCGCTAGATCTTTTCCTAATTGCTTCAGCGCCTTGTCAAGCAGGTCGGCATAATAGAGGACTGTATGGTGGTTGTAGATCCATTCATAAAGGTAGTTGCGGGCATCAACAACCGACTGAATCACACTTAGCGCCGACTTGTGAAAACACAGCCGTGGCCCCAATGGCGCATTTCCGATCATCAGCGCACCTAACAACCGCTCCACATCCACTGCCGTATTTTTCACACCTGACGCCCAAGTGTCCCGAATGATGTAGTCCAATTTATCTACATCGATCGCAGTTCCATTCAGCAGGTCAATCAGGCAATTGGCAATTTTCTCGAAATCGTCTTTGGGGGCAAAATACCTGCACCCCGTAATCATGCGTGCAGCGAGGAAGAGATCAGCCTGAACGCGGCCAACCTGCTCCTTATATTTGGTGATGAGAAGGGCAGCACTGAATGTCTCATGTGCCGCAGGCTTTGCCGCCATCCTTCCGAAATCAGCCCGAAACGGACCATCAATGAGAGTCTTTAGCCATTCCTCAGCTCGTTTCCGCGCACCTTCTGTATCGGAATGATTATAGAAATGTTCACAGGTATGTGAAAATGGTGCATGCCCGCAATCATGCATCATGCACGCAACCTCAAAAGTCCGCTTCAGTTTCCCCCAATCGTCAACATCAACATGCCGTTCCGGCCGACGCAAATGCGCAACAGCAACACGACCCAGATGGAAAACGCCCAGGGAATGCACAAAACGATCATGATGCGCCCCGGGATAAAGGGGGCGCATGGAGGTTTGTTCTATATGCCGTAACCGTTGAAAAATCGGCGTGTCAACAAATTCATCGCAGAATTGCCGGGGTACCGGCACATAACCATGAACAGGATCTTTGAAGAGTTTACATCGGCTCTCGTCCATCTAGCCACGCCTTCCTGAACAAGGCCTCATACCGCAACCCATTCATGTTCAATGGTCTTCCGCATAGAGGCAACCACTGATGGCGGCAAACCCCAATTGAATTCATTTTTCACAAAATCAGCTTCAACAAATTCACCAAATCGACCCGTTGTAAGAGCCTGCCCGTCCTGCAATTTGAATAAATCCGCATAGAGGTCAAAGGCTTCCATGACACCCGGTCTCGTCCAATCAACAACAACACCCTGTCCCCGTAAAACTT
>CAZFWQ010000598.1:0-2031 GCA_964522755.1 uncultured Oscillospiraceae bacterium
CAGACAATCTCCATCCCCGGTGAAAACCAATATTTTTTTGTCAGGTCTTGCCAGCTTCAGCCCCTGGGCGAATGCCAGGCTTCTGCCATGGAGGCTATGGATGACGTCCAAATCCAGATAGCACGGGATCCAGGAAGAACAACCGATGCCACTGACACAAGCCACATCTTCTTTGATTCCCATCTGGTCGATGGCTCGAATCGCTGCCATCTGGATGATGCCACTGCCACATCCGGGGCAAAACAAGGTTGGCAGGCTTTCTTTTTTGATGTATTTTTCATATACGGGATTCACGAACGCCCACCTCCTCCAAGATTCTGTCCAGGATTTCCTGGGGTGTATGGATATCTCCACCGCATTTTGGCATAGATACCACTACTTTGTCTTTGAGGGCTCGCTCCACTTCCCTGCTGTACTTGCCCATATTCATTTCGGGTACGATGATTAACTTCGTCATCTCGGCAACCTTCTGCAAGGCTTCTTCCGGAAAAGGCCATACCGTGTTGATTTTGATCAGTCCTACTTTGAGGTGGCTGTAATCCGACTGAATGGCTGCCGGAACGCCTTTTCGAAATAAGGTCTGGATAATTTTGAACCGGGAACTAATCCGCGTGTCTTTGACGCCTCTGGCCTGTTTGATTGCATTGAGCGCCGGCCGCGCCACAGATCCGCATGCCAAAATAGCCACATCAGAATCTTCCATGAAGTAGGTCTCGATGTCTGCGATTTCATCCATATGATCTTGGATTTTGCTGCATAAATGGTGGGTAAAGTCGCCGCTTTGGGTGGCCAGGTGTCCGATTCGACGGCCTTGGTCGTCATGTAACTGCCCTTCCACCATGGTGCTGGCTCCCGTAAAGAAATCTTCAGAGGGGGAACCCACCGGTACCGGCCAATCTGGGAAATCGGGAATGGGATCGCGGCCGATGATTAGCTTTTCACGCATATGCCCGACGATTTCGTCGGACAATAAAACAACCGGCGTTCGAAACCGTTCTGACAGTTTAAACGCACGGATGGTAAAGTCATACATTTCTTGTACGGAGGATGGACACAGAACAATGATTTCATAATCGCCATGACTGCCGTACCTGGCTTGATAGATATCCTGTTGTCCGGAAAGAGTGGGTTGCCCTGTTGCAGGCCCACCACGTTGAATATTTACGAATACAGATGGGGTTTCTGTCACTGCAGCGAAGCCGATGGCTTCTTGCATGAGACTAAAACCAGGACCGGAAGTGGCAGTCATTGCCTTCTTCCCTCCCCATCTGGCACCGATGACGGCACAAGCAGATGCGATTTCGTCTTCCATCTGGATAAAGGCGCCTCCGACTTTTTCCATTTCGGAAGACAACAACTCAATGATTTCTGTGGATGGGGTAATGGGGTATCCGGCAAAGAATCTACATCCTGCCTGAATTGCGGCCTTCGCACAAGCTTCATTTCCCTGTAGCACTGTTGTCTGGCCGGTTTTTGCTGCAGGGAGTGTTTTTTGTGATTCCATGAAGAAAAGTCACCTCTTGTCATTATTTTGTCCAAAATTATTCACTAATTTGTGGTACGCCTTAATACTACATGACGAAGAGATTGAAAACAATAATTGTGCACCGAATGCTCATGTATTATTGCTTGTTTGTTGCACTTTGTATGAATGTTTTTTTATTGTGCTTGTCTTACTTTTGCTTTTGTCTGCTTCATTCTATTTACTATGCTTGCGCTTTTGCTTTGTGGTATCGCTCACGTGAATTAGTCAGGTGCTTTAGGATTTCCGCTTCAGCTTGTTTCCCATTTCGTGCTTCCACGGATTTTAGTATTGCCTGATGTTCCTCCAAAATGGTAACCAGGTTTTCTTCGCAATAGACCGTTGCTTTTCTGGACTGTTGCACATATTCCTGATAGGACTTCAATGTCTGAATCAGAAAACGGCTCCGAGAGGCATAATATAAAATCTCGTGGAATTTTTTATTATTCTCCATGACCTTACGACTATTCTTTTTGATTGTGTAAAACTCCATCAATTCATAAGCGTCA
>CAZFWQ010000599.1:0-2024 GCA_964522755.1 uncultured Oscillospiraceae bacterium
GAAACGACCATGTCAATGACATCGGGGCGCACAGGCAGAGAGGACAAATCCGGATAGCACGCGTCTCCGCCTATGTCCTTGCATGTCGGGTTCACCGCATATACGCGATAGCCGTGCTTTTTCAAGGTCTGGTAGATGCGATGGCCGAATTTCCCCGGGTCTGCATTCACGCCCACCACAGCCCAGGTTTCAGCTTCCAGCATGGTTTTAGTCAGCGCTTCCTGATTCATGGGTTCAACTCCTTCCTGATCCCTGGTGATGATTGAATGGACAAACCTGAATGGACATATGCAAAATCAGCGGTTTCCAGATTTGAGGAAAGTGCCTGCTTCCAGTTCTGAAAAGGCCTCATCGAGTTCCGCTTCCGTATTCATCACGATGGGTCCTCGCCAGGCAATGGGCTCGTGCAGCGGATCTCCTGCTAGGATTAGCATCCTCGCCCCATCCGGGCCCGCTTTGCACCGGATGATGCTGCCTTCCCCGAACAAGACCGCCACGGGAGGCACGTCGACGGGTCCGGCGTCTCCCTCAAAAAGGGCGCTGCCTTCCTGGAGGAAGGCGAATACGGTTGCCTGTGCCGGAATCTCCAGTTCAAAATGCGCATCTGCCGGCAGCTGCACCTCCAGCATGCAGGTATTGACGCCCACATGCCGTGCGGGACCCTGCACACCGCCATAGGAGCCGGCTATGACGCGGACCGTCCCCTCGCCGGACCGGTTTGATACCACGGGGATATCCTCCCTGCGCAGATCACGGTATTGCGGAGTCATCATCTTCCGTGATGCCGGCAGGTTGACCCACAACTGCACGCCGAACATCCGCTTGGCCGGTTTCGGCATCTCCTGGTGTATGATTCCTCCCCCGGCTGTCATCCATTGGCAGTCACCCGAGCCGATGACCCCTGAGTTTCCAAGGCTGTCGCCGTGTTCAATGAGTCCTTCAGCGAGAAAAGTCACGGTTTCGATGCCACGGTGCGGATGCCATGGAAAACCAGCCTGATAATCTTCAGGTCGTGTGGAATCAAAAAAATCCAGCATCAGGAACGGATCAAACAATTTCGTATCACGGATGGACAGCACTCGTGTCAGGCGGACGCCTGCGCCATCCCGCGTCTTTTGTCCCACTACCCTCTTATTTACTGTTCTGACAGGTCCCATCCTGCGCCTCCAGTCAATTTCAGCATACCGGCAATGATAAGCATCTTGTTTATAACCTGCAATATCAGATTACCATAACGGAATCAGTCCAACAATGTCCTGACTTTACGCAGGAAATCATGAAGGATATCCCCGGTGATTCCCCAGATAATCCCTTCCGGCGTCTGATATGCGAAGATGGAATGGAGGGAGTCTCCCCAGGGGTGATGGTATTTTTCCGGCAGGGACAGCAATCCGGCAGGCAGCAGGACCTCTTCCGCCCCGGTTTCCGGATGGATGCGGGTTGGATGGGATTTCACGACGACATGATGCTGCTGTGGCTCCTGACGCATCAGCCAAATCAGCGGAAGGGAAAAAATCCTGGCCACCTCGCCCGGATTCGGTTTCATTTCTTCGGTCAGAACCCCTGTGATGCCCACAACGACGTCGATCTGGCGGCCCATCCGCGTCAGGAGGCTGTCCAGACGTCCGATGACGCGTATCTCAGACCGCGATATGCCCAATTCCTCTTCTGTTTCACGCAATGCGGTATCTTCCGGGGAATGATCTTCTGCATCCTGCGCAAAGCCGCCTGGAAAGCCGATTTCACCGGGCTGCGGAATATCCTTGGAGCGTTCCTGGAAAACGACATGATACCCTTCCGGATATTCGGCCAGCAGCACCATGACGACCGCCCTGCGCGATGAGATGCCGCGGATGACCGGATTTACCGGCAGAATGCCGCCAATCGCCTTTTCCAGGCTTCCGCCATTCCAGCGGACAGAAGCATTGCTATTCCCCATCTTCTTCTCCAAAGCCAGTTTCACGCCGTGAATCCAGGATTCACATGAATCCGCAGTCAGGAACCCGATTGAATACCCCAAATGA
>CAZFWQ010000600.1:0-1545 GCA_964522755.1 uncultured Oscillospiraceae bacterium
CATGACAGACTGCGTTGCGAAGATTCCATCCCCTCTGGTCTGTCAGAATTACCCGAAAATATAAAGTCACATCCTCTTTTCCACTGAACACTGACAACACATTCGGCTCACGAAGAAGTTCGTCAAGTGTCTTCAGTTGCATTCCAGCTCCCTTGACCTTTGGTGGTTTCAGGACACTGCCACCAGTCTTCTCAACCAAGCAACGGAAGGCGTTCTCTATGCATGGGATAATCAGGTGTGCGGCAACAATATGATTTTAATTGATGTAGGCCTGCAGTCCTTGTTCAAGTATCTGGCGGTTATCGGCATCGAAGACAGGGGAGCGGTAGATGTATTCGGCCAGCAAAGTTGCTGTGATATTGTTTTTGAGAAACATCTCGGCAAAGACCTTCCTCATGAAGATTGAAGAAAAAGACATGTTTTGCGACATCTGACGGACAACATGCCCTTCCAAGTCACTTTCCAATGGGCCTATTTTGGCAACAGGGCGCCCTAGATGATCCTGGATTTCCCGGGGTATGAGGAATGACAGAGGAGCTCTTTTGGAGAGATCCATAAGCTGATCTTCTATCTCTTTTCTGATCGGAATATAATGAGCCGCAACTCGTTCCAGGACTGTCGGCATATCCCCCTCAGTCAATCCCGCCACATATTCTTGCATCTTGTCCACCGGGATTTCCATTTTATGCGAGATGAGTTTCATTTCCGATGCGCACTTCGGCCCAAGTTCACGCAGTTGGACGGCAATGCGTTCCGCATTATCCATGAGCCTGAAGTCAACCAGTACCGCATGTATTTTCTGGAGCCACATTGACATTTGCATAGCGGAAGCAGTCCTGCCAAATTCCTGGAATGACTGCTCATACATTTCTAGGACACGGCGTACGTCTTCAGTCCTACCTAACTTCCGGTAGTGCCTTGCTAGAGGAAGTGCTGCTTCTTCGGCACCCCATGGATTGCGAGGGCCCCTCCCAGGCGTTGAGAGTCTGTTCAGCCTGCCTTCCATATCATCGATGATCTTCTGCTTCTTGTCAGACGGCATTGGCACCTTGGGATTATCAAATAGTAAGTCGAAGGAAAAACCCCATAGTGCAGCTTTATCATCTTCAGCGACGGCATCCTCATACGCCATGATGGAGTCACGCACCCTGGCAACCCTCTCGGTATCACCTAGCTTCAGTGACAGCGACAGGGCTCGCTCAAGCATCCTGATTATGGTCGTCTCATATTCATGACATTTCAGCCGGGCAATCTCGATGGTACTGTCGATCACCTGCTTTGCCATGGTGTGGCTGGCAGGAGTCCCCTTCACCTTCTTGCTGAACTCCCATACAATGTCTGCATAGCGTGTCTTAAGGACAGGATGCTTGGCGGATGTTGCACGGCTTACCCAGTAATCGATCATTTCTGGAGTGACATTGCTGATGCTGGGATATTCTTTATCGCCTGTCTTCCATTGCGGACCATAATAGGTTCCCCATCCATCCCCATCCCGCCAATCGTAGTCCTTGCAGAAGTCGAATGCGGCAGTCTCGGCAAAATATT
>CAZFWQ010000600.1:1555-2021 GCA_964522755.1 uncultured Oscillospiraceae bacterium
CTCCATCGTGTGCGGATGCGCTCCGAGATATCTGTTTCAACAATAGGGAGAATATCCGAGTCGTATCCGGCAAGGATTGTCTGAATATCTGTAATGATGTCGGGCATTCTGTCTCCAGTACGTTAAAGGGCTACCACCAATTAAATTTGTCCATTAACTTTGCATATTCTCCTGCTAGATAGGCGAAGCGGTCATATGAACGTTGGAACAAACCTGCTTGAATTGGTGGCCAGTCATTCTTGAAATCCTCAGCTTCCTTGATCATCTTTGTAAAAGGGTTGGCCTCTTCTCCTTTGTTAATACAGTATTTCCAGGTAAAGCGCCCAGGTGGCCCCCATATGCGACTAGCTCCTTTATCTTTAAGATCAGCATAGACAAGCGCTTGGAGAATTTCATACCGATCAAAGAGAGACTCATAATCCTTTCCAATGAACAAGATATCGTCAACAATCGGTTGCAACACTTT
>CAZFWQ010000601.1:0-764 GCA_964522755.1 uncultured Oscillospiraceae bacterium
GGACAAGTACCTTATTCTGATGATTTTCCCGGTGGTCGCGTTTTTCATCGTTTTTTCGTATCTGCCCATGTATGGCGTCCTGATCGCATTTAAGGAATATTCGATTACAAAGGGCATTCTGGGCAGTCCCTGGGCGGGAATGAGATACCTTGAACAGTTCTTCAACGGATTCTTCTTCTGGCGCCTGCTCAGGAACACGCTGCTCCTGAGCGGTTACAGCCTGCTCTGGGGTTTTCCGCTACCAATCATCTTCGCATTGATACTGAACGAGTTCACCGGGTTCTTCAAACGGTTCGCCCAGACGGTCAGCTATCTTCCGCACTTTGTTTCGGTAGTCGTCATCTGCGGCATGATGGTCAATTTCCTGTCCCCGCAAAATGGGATGATCAATGCGCTGATTGTGTTTTTAGGCGGCAACAGCATCAATTTTCTGGGAGATCCCAAATACTTTCGTTCAATATTCGTGGCGTCGGAGGTCTGGCAATCTTTTGGCTGGAATTCCATCATCTACCTGGCTGCATTGTCCTCGATAGATCCGCAGCTCTATGAGGCCGCCACCATTGACGGTGCCGGACGTTTCAAACAGCTAAAGCATATCACGCTGCCCGGTCTGAAGAATACAATCGTCATCCTGTTGATATTGAGCGTCGGTGGGCTGATGGGCGTCGGATTTGAAAAGATCATCCTGCTGTACAACGGCGCCACTTATGAAACAGCCGACATCATCGGGACCTACGTTTACAGGGTCGGCCTCCTTGGCACGC
>CAZFWQ010000601.1:774-1108 GCA_964522755.1 uncultured Oscillospiraceae bacterium
ACTTCTCGTTTCTTGCAATGCTATAGGGAGGCGCGTCAGTGAAATCAGCATATGGTAGGTGGATAAGATGTTGAAACGTATCAAAAGATCGCCGATGGAAACATTCTCACGCATCATTCTGGCCATTGTACTGCTCCTGTCCGTCGTGGCCACGCTCTATCCGTTCATCTATGTGCTGAGCATGTCGTTCAGCGACCAGGCCCATGTGATAAAGCGGGATGTTTTCCTGTTGCCCAAAGGGTTCACACTCTCCGCCTACAAGTCCATCATGACCAACAAATATGTATGGAGTTCCTACTACAACACTATCTGGTACACTGTCGTAGGCACCATA
>CAZFWQ010000601.1:1118-2015 GCA_964522755.1 uncultured Oscillospiraceae bacterium
CTTTGTCTTCAGGCGCTTCATCTCACTCATGATTACCTTCACCATGTTTGTCAGCGGCGGGATGATCCCGTTTTTCATCATCCTGACTTCGCTTAAGCTGTACAATACGCGATGGGCGCTCATCATACCCTTCGCCGTGAGTGCGTGGAACATCATCATCGCAAGGTCCTTTTATGAAACGCTGCCGGAAAGCCTGGCGGAATCCGCAAAGATCGATGGCGCCAATGACATTCGAATACTGGTGAAAATCATGCTTCCGCTGTCCATGCCGATTCTGGCGGTGATATCGCTTTTTTCCGCCGTCGGGTACTGGAATACCTATTTCTGGGCCATGGTCCTGCTTCCGAACGCCAGCCTGCAGCCCCTGCAGATCTATCTTTACAAACTGCTGATAGTATTGAGGCAGGACTTGGTCAGCGGTCTGCAGATAGGTGTGAACCGGGCTGCCCAGGCCGAACAGATGAAGTACGCCGCCATCATAGTGACGGTTCTTCCGATTTTGTTCATCTATCCATTTCTGCAGAAGTACTTTGTCCAGGGCGTGATGATCGGCTCCATCAAAGGATGAATGACGGAAGGATGGCGGAAGCATGGAAAGCCTGACCGGAAAAGAGCGCATCGCGCGGGTCCTGGAACGAAGGCCTGCAGACCGGGTCGGGCTGTTTGAGGAATTCTGGGACGATACCCTTGTGTCATGGAAGGAACATGTCGGCCCGGATGGCGTGGTTGTCCTTCCCGAAGGGCGCTGTCTTGACATGGAGAAGGCATGGCCGTTCAATTTCACGGCCGATGTGTTCTTCAGGGAATTAACCGTCGAGGAAACCGACAAGACGATACTGCTGCTGGATGGGAACGGCGCACTGCTGAGAAAGCACAAACTGCATGTTTCCACGCCTG
>CAZFWQ010000602.1:0-2014 GCA_964522755.1 uncultured Oscillospiraceae bacterium
AACCGAGAAATCTTGGTATGGTGCTTGTCCTGTATCGGCTAGGCCTGTTCATGGGCGCGTTGGATACCGGGATTGTGTCGCCTGCCCGCGGCGTCATTCAGAACCAGCTGGGCGTGAATGAAACGACGGGCATCTGGATGATTACGATCTTCACGCTTGCCTATGCGACATCCATACCGATTTCAGGCAAACTGGCCGACAGGTATGGAAGAAAAGTGATGTAGATCATCAGCATCATGCTGTTTGGGCTAGGCTCCCTGATGTGCTCGCTTTCCGCTTCGTGGGGAGGTTTCCCGATGCTCCTTGTCGGCCGCGTGGTGCAGGCTCTTGGCGGCGGGGGCATCATGCCCATCGTCACGGCGGAAATCGGCACCACCTTCCCTCCTGAAAAACGCGGAATGGCGCTCGGACTTGTCGGCGGCGTCTACGGCATTGCGAACATTCTGGGCTCATCGGCTGGCAGCGCCATTCTGGGCGTGGCCGGCAATACAGGCTGGCATTGGCTTTTCCTGATCAATGTGCCCATCAGCCTGTTCATCCTGACAGGTGCGGTGCTCACGCTGGAAAACCACAAGAATGAAGGGCCGGCGAAGAAGATGGACATCACGGGGTCCATCGTGCTCAGCGGCATGATTCTGTCGCTGATGTACGGACTGACCAACGTGAAGTTCTTCGATTTCGCCAACTCTGTGGGAAGCCTCAAGGTTTACCCGTTCCTGCTGCTGTTCCTGTTGCTTGTCCCTGTTTTCATCCTCGTGGAAAAACGTGCGGTGGATCCCATCATTTCATTGAAGTATTTTACTGACCGCAACATGGTCATCACTTTCATCGCATCCATCCTGGTAGGGGTCGCCATCATGGGCATGGTGTTCGTCCCCCAGTTCGCAGAAAACGCATTGAAAATGAAAACGGGCTCCGGTGGATATTTCGTGACAATCCTCGGCTTGTTCGCCGGGATCGGCGCGCCCCTCAGCGGTCGGCTCATCGACCGGTTCGGTCCGAAGCGCATCCTTATCGGCGGATTCAGCTTTACCCTGGTAAGCGGGCTGTTCCTGGCGTTCGTCGCCACTCAGACCCTTACGATTACAGCCATGCTTTTCGGATTGTTCCTGATGGGTCTCGGCATGGGCTTTACCATGGGCACGCCGCTGAATTACATGATTCTCTCGATGGTGCCGCAAAAGGAGTCCAGTTCAGCTCTGGCCACACTATCGCTTGTCCGTTCCATCGGCACCGTTCTTTCTCCGGCGCTGATGATTGGATTCCTCGCCAACGCAGGAGCCGATTTGCAGACCCAACTCATGGAAGCGCTGCCTCCGCCCCCAACGAAGCTTGAAATCCGCCAGGTGGAGGAACTGCGTCCGCTGCTCGATCAAATCAAGGCAAGTCCCGACCTGGCCGCGCAGGTTCCGGCAGACATGCTGAACCTCGACAAGATGATGAGCGGGAATACCAGGACATTTGACATGAAGTCGGGAAGCGGCACCTTGCCGAAGGATCTCCTGAGCAGCCTGCAATCGGCAGATGTGACGAACATCGCCGATCGTGTGAAAAGCCTGGCGGATTACATGTTCAGGACCAATGTCACCCCGGAAGTGGTCCAGGCGGCTGCCGGAGGCATCCAGAAAGGCATTGACGGGCTGAATACCGGTGTTGCCGGCATTGACAAGGCTTCTTCCGACCTGAAGGCCAGCCTGGCTGACATCGAAGCCAAGCAGGCAGCCCTGCTGCAAAGCATCTCCGATTTGGATGCGGGTAAAATAGGCGTGCAGAGCGGGATCGACGGATTGACGCAGGCATTGGCCGGAATGGATGCCGGTTTGGCCAAACAGAAACTTGCGCTGACCATCAAGAAGAATCCGGTACTTGAAGCGAGCATCCTCGCCCTGCAGGCCCAGCGGGACGACGCAGCCGCGCAGAAGGCCGCCCTTGAACAGAAACTGGCCGACATGGAAAAAGCGCTGGAGGGAATGCGCGCAGGCGCGGCCGGCATGGATGCGGCGCGCAAAGGCAT
>CAZFWQ010000603.1:0-736 GCA_964522755.1 uncultured Oscillospiraceae bacterium
TGTCATAAGGGGGTGTTTGAGATTCTCACTAACGGTGCGTTGCCGATAAAGATTCTTCAGCTGCCGCAAAATGATAAGCAAAGGTTGTCTTTTACAATCACGCTATGCGGGCATAATGCAGAGATAGATGATGTTGTTCGAGGAGGCAAAGCATTTCGTAAAACCATTGAATCAATTTCTTTACTTAAGGAAAACGGTTATCGCGTAAACGTAAATCATGTTGTTACAGGTCGAAACATCGGCTATCTGGGGGATTTCCTTCGGTTGTTGATTGATCTAAAGATAGAAAGGGTTTTTCCGTTATCCGTAAACTATGTAGGGCGGGCTCCGACGTCAGGTTGCCGCGTGCCAATAGACGAACTATTCTTAAGGCTGTATAATCTTGCGATCACAAATGATCAGTACAAAGAATTGTTGTCGAACTCTCAGTTTGCGTACAGATATCGTGCTATTAAGAACGGCCTTAAAGCAAAATATTGCGGAGTCGGGAAAAAGGGCGTTTATGTAAATGTAAAAGGGGAGAAGTATCCTTGTCCTAACGCCTTGAGTGAAAGTTTTCGCTTTGATGGGCCAAGTGATAACCCTTTTAATAGTTTCATTAACGATATCGCCGAGCACAATGTTAATAATATTGCAGAATGCAAAGAGTGTCTTGTTCGGTATTATTGTGCTGGGGGGTGCAAAGGAGAGACGTTTTTGAAATATAGATCTTTTGATCACCCAAGCGTGCATTGCG
>CAZFWQ010000603.1:746-2005 GCA_964522755.1 uncultured Oscillospiraceae bacterium
TTGCGGTGAGCTAAAGAAATCATATTTGGATTTGCTTTGGATGAATGCAGTCACTCCGAATCTTTACTAAAACAATTTGAAGTAGCATTTCATGCATTTTCACCGAGTCCAGCCACTATAGCGCCGCGGTGTGGCTGGTGCTCTGGCTAGTATATCTTCACCTGACTACAGTAAACGTCCGGTGGGGCACCCCATAGACGATGGACCGGCGATGAGTATAGGTTCGTGCGGGGGATTACGCGGTGCGGGTCTGCCGACGTGCGGCGAGCCAGTTGGACGGCATCAACGAGCGGGTTTGCTGGTTGGTCCCGGCTGGCACGCACGACAGGACATCATGCAGGTATTCCCTCGGATTGATGCCGAAGCGTTTGCAGTTTTCGGACAAATACTGTCCGCCATTAATCAAAGGAATAGTGTTTGATCAGGAGATGGCAATTGGTAGTGGAAGAGGTGTGCTGTGAGTGGTTATAACCGATTGACTAAGAACGTGATGTGGCCGCTTTTCGTCTTGCTTGTTGTCGCAGTGTCTACGGGTCTGTTGGGGTTTAGGAAGCCTAGTCAGTCCTCTGCGTCCAAGGAACGACTCTTAATTGTGGCCATCAACCAGTATGCTCCCCATCCGATTCTGGATGCTGTCTGCAGAGGTTTGACAAACCGTCTGTCACAAGTCTCTGATATTAAAGTGATTATAAAGAATGCGAATGGTGATAGAGTCATTTGCCAGCAGATAAATGAGCAGTTAATTGCCAATAAAGTCGCTGTAATCGTAGCTTTGGGAACGCCGGCCGCCCAATCGGCCGTCGCTACGTCAAAAGGCATCATTCCCGTCGTATTTGGCGCTATCACGGATCCCGTGGGGGCAAAACTGGCAGATTCCATGGATCGTCCGGGCGGTAACAAAACTGGTACCACCAACCGCTGGCCATTTCGCCATCAAGTGAATCTCATCCACAAGCTCTTTCCTGAAGTTCGCAAAGTTGGTGTACTCGTCAATCCCGCCGAGGCCAATTGTGAGTCTGGCATGGTGGTCATTAGACAACAGGCCAAAGAGGCTGGATTGACGCTTGTCGAGGTGCCCATCACCGGCTCAATGGACGTTGTCCCGGCAGTGGAATCACTTCATGGTAAGGTCGAAGTTCTCTTGATCAGTCCCTCAAATGATCTCTATTCCGCTTTGGATGCCTTTTTGGGTGCAGCAAGTCGGCTCGGTTTGTCTGTGCTTGGGGGTGATGAGTCTGCCGTTAAACGGGGATCCCTTG
>CAZFWQ010000604.1:0-2001 GCA_964522755.1 uncultured Oscillospiraceae bacterium
CGATGATCGTGGCGATTGCAGCCGGCCAGAGCCCGGTCCTGACAGCCAACCCGCTCAACAGCATCCAGACCATGACGGGCTTCATGGTGAATCTGAGCCTCGGAGACATACAGCAGGGAACCATTGAGTACAAGACCGTGTTTGCCGTCGGAAGCATGCTGTTCCTCATGACATTCGCCATGAACCTTCTGGCGCGCATGACCATCCGCCGCTACAAGGAGGCCAGGAAATGACCGTGATGATGAAAACACCTGTTCCCGGGCCAGTCAATGAGCATGCAGACGGTTGTGCAGGCGTACTTTCCGGCAAATCAGGCGACGAGCCCCTGGTCGGGCCGGTTGACGGACAACCGGGCCTTCACCGTGCGCCCGGGAAAAGATATGTCAACAGCATTCGGCTCAACCGGATGAGGAAACTCAAAAACCGCGTATTCCAGGGCATTCTGCTGGCCGCCACGCTCTTTGGCGTCGTGATGCTTGCCTTGCTGCTTTACCAGATTGTCCGGAGCAGCATCGGCTGGCTGGACTGGCAGTTCCTGACCAGCCTGCCCTCGCGGTTCCCGGAAAAGGCCGGCATCCTGTCCGCATTGGCCGGCAGCTTGTGGACCATCGGCCTGACGGCCGGAATAGCCATTCCCGTCGGCATCGCAACCGCGCTTTATCTTGAAGAGTATTCCAGGGAAGGAACGTGGGTGAACCGCCTGATCCAGCTCAACATATCCAATCTTGCCGGAGTTCCGTCCATTGTCTACGGCATGCTGGGCCTGGCTGTCTTCGTCCGGGCGGCCGGACTCGGCAGGAGCATCCTTTCTGGCGCCCTGACGCTTTCCCTGCTCATTCTGCCGGTCATCATCGTCACTGCGCAGGAAGCGCTCAAGAGCGTCCCCCTTTCCCTCAAGGAGGCATCATACGCCTTGGGCGTATCCAAATGGCAGACGATTACAGGCGTCGTTCTTCCGTTTTCCATGCCGGGCATCCTGACAGGGGCCATCCTCGCGATTTCGAGGGCGATGGGGGAGGCCGCCCCCCTGATCATCGTGGGTGCGGCAGGATATGTGGCATTCCTCCCCAAAAGCCCGATGGATTCCTACACGGTGCTGCCCATCCAGATTTTCAACTGGACCAGCCGTCCCCAGGAAGCTTTCCAGCATGTCGCCTCCGCCGGAATCGCCGTGCTGATTTTCCTGCTTCTTACGACAAACACCGTCGCCATCCTGCTCCGCAACAAATACCAGAACCGGATGGATTGAAATTCCTTCGATGACTCGCTGAAGCAATCACTCCGCGTCATTGTCCCGCGGATTGCCTTCCTGTTTGAATGAAAAAGAAATGCGTAATGGAACGGGGGCCGGCATGGCTGATAAAGTGAAAGTGGAGCATGTGGACTTCTGGTACGGAGACCTGCACGCGCTGAAGGATTTGAATTTCAATGTTCCCGAAAACCGGATTACGGCGCTCATCGGCCCTTCCGGCTGCGGGAAGACGACCTTCCTCAAGCTGATGAACCGCATGAACGACTTCATTCCAGGAACACGGGCTTCGGGAAAGCTCATGTACCATGACAGGAACATCATCGGCGATGGGGTGGACGTGGTCGAACTGCGCATGAAGATTGGCATGGTGTTCCAAAAGCCCAACCCGTTTCCAAAATCCATCAGGGAGAATGTCATCTATGGGCCGAAACGGCATGGTGTCAAAAGAAGGGCCGATCTGGATGTGCTTGTGGAAAAAAGCCTGCGGCAGGCATCACTGTGGGACGAGGTCAAGGATATCCTGAACAAGTCCGCGCTGACACTTTCCGGAGGACAGCAGCAGCGCCTGTGCATCGCGCGCTGTCTGGCCATGGAGCCTGACGTCCTGCTGATGGATGAACCCACTTCCGCTCTCGACCCGATTTCCACCCAATTCATCGAAGACCTTCTCATCAGCCTGAGGGAGAACTTCACAATCCTCATCGTCACGCACAACATGCAGCAGGCGGCCCGCATTTCAGACAAGACGG
>CAZFWQ010000605.1:0-1996 GCA_964522755.1 uncultured Oscillospiraceae bacterium
AGGCCGGACTGGCGTACAGGGTCATGCACACACATGCCCGCGGCATTCCGCTCGGGGCCCAGGTTGACGCGAAGAAGTTCAAGGTGCTTCTGTTCGACATCGGCATCCACCAGCGCCTGCTCGGGCTCGACGTGCCAAGCCACCTGACGGCGAGTGACTTGGACCTTGTCAACAAAGGCAGTCTCGCAGAGGTTTTCACGGGGTTGGAACTGATTGGGAATCATCCCTCGCACATGAAATCCCCCCTTTACTACTGGCACCGGGAGGCCAGGAGCAGTAATGCCGAGATCGACTATGTCATTCAACAGGGAGCGGACATTGTGCCCGTGGAGGTGAAGGCCGGCACGAAGGGACAGATGCAGAGCATGTACCTGTTCATGGACGAGCGGAAGTTGAAGAAAGGCATCCGGGTGTCGCTGGAAAACTTTACGGAGTACGACCGTGTGCAGACCCTTCCGATGTATGCCGTACGCCGACTGGTTCAACAAAGCCTGTGAATAAACGCGGGCAATGTCCAACGCCCGCTAAAACCGCAGGGAGACGGACAGCACCAATTGCATGGTTAAGCAGTATCGCGCAGCTTAATCACGAGACAGGGCATCGTCATGAATTGGCCGCCTGTGCTTCGCGCCAGCAACCGTGGCGTTGATTTTGGTCCCGAGTGCTCACCTGTTTGCCGGATTACGGGAGATCCATCAGGTAAACATGGCGATGCCCCTCATGCACGGAGTCAAAAGAGATGGTCGAGCCATCGCGGTTCCATCTTGGATGCAGGTCGCACCGGAGGTCTTCGTTCGCCAGGAACTCGTTCTTGCAGCTGAAGAGGTCGGCCAGCAGCAGCCCCTTCTTTTTCGGGATATCATAGAGGAGCAGCTTGCGATAGCCGTCGGCATCGGGATAGCTGTCATACAGGATGAAATTCTTATCCGGCGAATAACTGCAGTGCCCGTCAAAGGCGAAGAAATCGGGTTGGATCACCTCATGCTCTCCCGCTTGATCCTTCACGAGTGACAGCCCCATTTTCCAGGGCCCGCCCATATCTGCATATATCAACAGATGTTCATTATCCCGCCAGATGTAATGAGAGGCGGCAAAATGATTCTCCATCACATGAATATTCTTGCCGGCGAGGTCGGCCGTAGCCGCAAACGTCACCCACCCCTCATCCTTCTTCCCGGGCATCGGCATGCTCCGCGCCAGGAACAGGAAGCGGTCCCCTGCCGGATTAAAGGTGATGTGGTTGATTAATAGTTTCGGGTTCTTGGAGCCGAACTTTTTGATAAACAGCTCCGAGATGGCCGACAGCGAAAGAATCAATTTGTCTTTCCCACTCGCCAGGTCGACCAGATGAATCCCATCATCTTCAGGAGCGGGCGTATGGGCATAGGGATCCGCACCCCCCGCATAGCCGTAGCCGGGCCGGAAATCGAACATCCGACTGAAGTTCACACTAAGCCCGTAGCGTCCGTCCTGGGACACATTGGCAAGGGGCCGCGGCAGCAGACGCGTCACGCCCGTCGTGATATTCTTGATGGCGCACTTATAGGTATCACGCAGGCAGACGTTGTAGATGATCTCCTCATTGGGGTTTGCCGGATTCCATTGCAGCATGGTGCCTTGCTGAAAGTTCCAGGCGTACGTACTGGCCAGCGGGATGAACTGGTGATCCGTCATCCTGATCATGCCTAATTCGGCGCGATCCGTTTTAACCTGCATCCGGTCCATGAAGCCGACACGATTGCAGAGATGGTACCGTCCATCGCCGCTCCAGGGCTGGAGATCGTAGTATCCGAAAAAGTTATGCTCCGGCTCCCTGGTGATCCGCTCGAAGGGAAGTCGTTGTGATCTGATCGTCTGCATTTTAGGCTCTCCTTAATTTATTTAATCATGATTCAGGGCAGAAAAGAATTTTAACAGAAGCACACCAAGACCACGAAGGGCTGCTTTGTAGGGCCGCCGCTTGCGGCGCGCCTTGTACACGGCATGGCGCAAGCGC
>CAZFWQ010000606.1:0-1994 GCA_964522755.1 uncultured Oscillospiraceae bacterium
AGAGTATTGTCCGTCGACTGTCTCTAAAGCATTAGAGAGCAGAAATTTGCTGTCTTGAAGCTGTAACGTTTTGTGCTGTAAGCCAGTGATCACTTTACGGTGAAGCCGAAAAAGGGCGGCAGCTTGGTCATCCTCTGGCTTGACCATGACTGAAAACTGATATCCGTCATCACCTTCTTCAGCGGTCCATTCAGAAAAATGTGGCATGACCAGATTTGTGATGCTGAAATGGTGAGGTCGGTTGGAGGCATCATGAACGATGATTTCACGCGCGAACTGCTCCAGATGATCGAAGTGGTACAATTTTGCAATTCGAACATTATGGCAACCAAAACAAAAATCTCCCTCACTTTCCATGTGAATTCTTGCTTCATGAACTTTGCATACTGCGCACAACATTATATATAACACCCTCATGGCGCGGTTAGTTATGTACATTGACCCTTTACAGTAAGCTTGCCTTTCGTATTGCTTGAATTATTTACTGGCCGCAGCACACTCTGAGACAGTTACGAGTTCGTCCCGACCGTAACAAACAGCTGATGTGCACTGCTTGGTTTTCCAGGAATTGTCATCCCTAGAATGCCTTTCTCTACCAGTGGCATGACATGACGCCTGATGGCATAAGTAACGGATCCCAAATTCAAATAGGCAGCGATTTCCTGTCTGCTGCGCGGAATTCGGCAGAAGTTGACCAAGTCAGGTTCCTGGCCAGCCAGCATGACAGGTTCCGTGTTCGAGCCATTAAACAGCTTTACGGAAAAAGAACCTCTTGTGTCAGAAAACACAGGCTCCGGCAGACCTTGCATCCGCATTTCACGATGGATTGTGGGAATGCCTGAGTATCTGTTCTCTACCAATCCGAGGGTTTCCATTGCATTGGCGAGTACAGGGTTGCGCGTATCGGCCTGCACCTTGCCCAACTGGTCGATCTGGATACGGCCATACAATCCGCCGGGATTGATGATTTCCAACCGATCCCGATACAGTATCAGTTGGATCGGCATGCCTTCGGTATGCATGCTGTAATCACGATGAACCAACGCATTAAGGACGCATTCCCTAATTGCTTTGACAGGATATTCCGTCTTGTCATTGCGATGTCCCGTTGCGGCATTGATCCTGGTACTGATCCGCATATTCTTTGATACGAAGGCCAGTGCTTCTTCCAGCATCTGAGCGATGTTTCCCTCGATTCGCCTGTTGTCAAGAAAGCGCGCTCCATCCTCGCTCTCTTCCCCGATTTCCAATCCCGGCACAACTGTCGCAATGATTCCAAGCTGTGGACAGAAGGCCTGTGGATAGGGGCAAAACAAGAGTAGTGCGGACAGTGTCACTTCCCGGTTTCTGGTTACGCTCATCAGTTCCTGGATTCTTTCCTGTTCCAGTTGAGCCAGATTCGGCTTGTTCACCTTGAGTCTCAACATATATCGCTCGAGAAGATCTTCACTAAGATCCTTAAGCGTTGCTCGTTCAATAGGCCGAATATCATCTGCATATTTCTTGCGAAAGGCCTCAAAACTATAAATCTCGTAATCCGTCATCTGCTCGTCGGCATCGCCGACACGAACATAGGAACCTTTGAAAATGCCCTTACCCTTGTAATAACAAGGGCGTTCGGTGATGTCGATGGAAGGGATTTCCGCGCCGACAAAAGTCAGGCCTTCTTCTTCATACACGGAAAAAAGTGGGCGGACCAAGGGCTCCATTTGCTTGCACTGTTCCGTGACTTTCTTCATCAGGTCTTGCGCATCGTACACACCAATCTTACTGAAGCGTTGCTCCTCATCGAGGCCAAAAAGAAGAATTCCTCCTTCATCGCGATTCGAAAAGCTCGAAAGCGTATCATATAGCTTTTTTGGGCAATCTACATGAGCAGCCTTAACTTCGATTCCGGCCGTTTCCGCTTTGATGCGTTGTACGAGATCGATGACTTCCTTCAGTTCTGCTGGTTGCAAATCTATCACCTCTTTCCGGTCTCATTTTATCAAATC
>CAZFWQ010000607.1:0-1974 GCA_964522755.1 uncultured Oscillospiraceae bacterium
GCCGGTTTCTTCGCGTTCAGCAGGTTTGGCTTCAAAGCGACGCGCATCCCCGGCCTTACATACCGTTCAATTCCGCCAAGCGCAACGAAGATGCGATCCACGCATGCCCGGATCTGGTCCTTTTCATAATTATCGCAGCGCTCCAGTATTACTGTACCCACAAAGGCAGCCCATCCCGTTCCGCCATTCCTGGCTGGCTGATGCAATTTGCCGGAACTTATTGCTCAGCCGGCAGCAGGCCGGATTCGCTGTAAATGTTCCTGCCGTTCCATAGGATCCATTCCTCGTATCCGGCATCATAAACCGCTTGGATTTGCTGACGGATCTGGGTGGCGCCATATGTCTGGTAATATGCCGTATTCTTGATATAGCTGGCGGTGAAATCCTGCAGATAAGGACGGATACCGGCCTTGAAGCCCGGAGTCGCATCCGAGCGCTTCATTATTTTCAAAAGAGTCTGCTTGACCACTTCATACGGGTGAAGATCCGGCGCCGTGAAGAGGACGCCGTTGATCTGCTGGCCGACGCCGTTGCCCATCACTCCCTTGCCTGCGTTGGCATAGTGCGACGGATAGACCATCGGGCTGAGATAGTCGACATCCTTGCCGACCATCTCAAGGTGCTGTCCAATGGCCTTGCCATCCGACACGCTCTCCGCGATGATGCCGAACACGTCTGCCGAGACGGGCACCTCCCTGACAGTCTTGATCTCATCGGAGGCACGCTTCAGAAATCCGCTTATCACGTTGATTTTGTCAGGCATGTCGGTCGGATAGACGGCGGGATTTGTTTTTGGCACTGTCGGAAAACGGACGTAATCGAACTGGATTTCATCGAACCCCCGTGAAACGGCCTCCTTGGCGATCTCTATGTTGTAATCAAGCACGCCTTTTATCGCGGGGCTTGTCCAGGCTCCATCCTTGTTCTTGTTTTCCAGCCAAACGGAACCATCAGGCTTTTTTATGGCATATTCCGGCTTCTTTTTCGCAAGCGCGTTGTCTCTGAACACGACGATGCGCCCGATGACGTAGATGCCTTTTTCATGACATTTCGCGAGTACTGCATCCACTTTGAAGTTCTTTTTGTAAAGGCCCAGTTCACGGCACGTTGCCGCATTGGTGTCATAATTGACAATGCCGGCCTCCTTGATGTCGATGACCAGGGCGTTCAGCTCCGTCTGATCGACCAGGCTGATATAGTGATCAAGATTGAAACCTGCCATCGGACCGGAGACATATACTGCTTTCACTTTGATGGGCTTGCCGTTGAATGATGCGGCCGTGCGGCCGGAACCATCCGCCGGCGCCGATGATTCCGAAGGTTCCAATGAAGTTGCAGTCGTGGAAGACGATTCAGCCGCGGTCGTGGCCGTAGTCTCATCAGAGGCGGATGTTTCCACAGAGGCGGATGTTTCCGCAATGGCGGATGTTTCCTCAGTGGCGGATGTTTCGCCAGTGGCGGCAGTCAACGGTGCATCCGTTCCTGCTGTTTCGGCGAAGGCATCGGTTTCGGAGGCGCCCCCCTTCGATGGATCTGCTGCCATTCCCGAATCCGTCACGGCAGCTTCCGTTCCAGGCACAGTGCCGGCAGGTTGGCCACCGCAGCCGGACAAAAGGAGCAATGCCAGAAATACCGCTGCAAACTTGTGCTGCCGACAGGATCTTTTGTCTTTGGTTTTTTGGTTCATTGTGTTGTCACTGCCTTTCAAGTTGCTATGTTTTTGCTGTGTTTTCCCACAATGTATCATGCCGCTGAAACATTTACAATCCGGTATTGCCCGGCCACTGCGAAAAGCTTGTCTTTCGTTCCCGTGCGTACGGCACTTCAGCAGAATGGACCCTCGCAGGAATCATTCCGGAAATACAAAAAACGGAAGGTTTCCCTTCCGTTTCATGGCTCCTCAAGTTGGACTCGAACCAACGACCCTGCGGTTAACAGCCGCATGCTCTACCAACTGAGCTATTGAGGAATATA
>CAZFWQ010000608.1:0-1969 GCA_964522755.1 uncultured Oscillospiraceae bacterium
AAATCGATCCCATATAATGTTTTCATGATAATTTATTCCTTATCTCCAATCATGATTCCGATGTAATTACGCGCTTATGATTTCCTAAATCGAACCTTGAAAACTGAAAATGGTAGCAATTGGGTGTTTTCGAGACCAGATTTGACTAAAAATGCGTTTTCCGGACATTCTACAGATATGTATTCCTTGCCCATCTGCCCGATTTCGGGCAAATGGGCAGACTTCTCCCTAACTCGACCATACCAGCGGCCTCAACCCGGCTGTGGAAAACTTCTCATATTTCTTCGTTTCCGCCCAATATCGGATAAGGCGCTTTGTGTTCTGGGCTGTTGCCATTAATATGGCGGTCACATTGCACTTGAGTTGGCCTCTGACTTTCATCTTTGCCATCCCGGTTCTCTTCAGTGCGGAATTGGTTCCTTCAATGGCGGCACGCATGCTGGTATACTCAACAAGATTGGAAGCCGTATCTTTCCGGATTTCTGCTGCTCTGACCTGTTTCAAGGAGAGGTAGACCACCGCGGTTTTCTTTTGCAGTTTTACCGGACATTGTCCTTTCATCGGACAATTCTGGCATGTAGCGAGTTCAAAATGAGCGCTGCTTTGTCCTTTTCCTATATGGTTTCGAACTGGTGACTGTCCTGCAGGGCACCGCGTAATGTGCTTCTCGCCGTCGAATTCAAATTCTGTGGCATCCAGTTTTGTTGTGGGGCGGGTTCCACTCATATTTGTGTAATGAATGCTCAGCTTTTCTCCTTCTTCAGCACCTTTGGCACTGTGAAATCCGCCATCCACGTACAGATCGTTTGCTCCGGTGGCTTCAATATTCGCCCATCG
Source organism: uncultured Oscillospiraceae bacterium (assembly GCA_964522755.1). GTDB lineage: Bacteria > Bacillota > Clostridia > DSM-8532 > DSM-8532 > JAEWSN01. Next base: position 838 of record CAZFWQ010000608.1, read on the forward strand.
TGACTTAAGCAGCGCTACATCACTGACTACATTGGGCTGCACTTCAATGTCAGTTATCAACTGGATTGTATTGTCCTTTCCGCATGTTTCAGAAATTGCTGCAACATACCCGCTGTGCTTCCTCCCGGCTTTTTCCCGAAATGTGGCACCATCGTCATAAGCCGATTGGAGAGAGCGGGGTGAAATGTCTTTGTTTTCACGAGGAACAATACAGCCGTCAGAGCGGATAGCTGTTTGCTCTTGAATAAATCGGCAGAGACGGTTGTATGCATCAAGCCTGTTGTATTCTTTCTCCTGCTCCAAAACGAGTTTTGCTTGCAGGCACAGTTCGATCAGATGGGCTAACCGATTGTCCGCTTCAGACGGCAGCGCTTTATACAACTGGGACTGCCGGAATTCAGGGTCAAATACTTTCTGTAAGGCTTCTGGCCGTTTCTCTTTCGGAATTGCTGAAACTGCCAGTTCGAGAACGTCAAAGCATAAACTCAATCGTCCGCTCTTCTTCATGTTCGACATGAACAGGGTTGTATCCAGGCGTTGTTCGGACATTTTCACTTTTGCTGATTTCGAATAGGCCGCCAATAGCGTCAGAAACTGTTCGAATATCGGGTTTTCCTCGGTCGGATGATCCGTCAGATATTGAAAGCAACGGGAACGGAAGTTGTAGAGTGTCTTTTCCGCCATTGGACGTTGTCCGATTTGTCGGTTTCCGACGGCATAATTGACGAGATAATTGAAATCATATTCATCCATCAGCTGGTCATCTGTCCAGCTGAACATATATTTGAAGAGTTCAAGAGACATCAGAATGTTGACCGGTGTATTCGGGGCACCGGTGTGGCTGAAAAGTGGTTCGAATTTGCGTTCATCAATATTGCTGAAAACGTCTCTATAAAATGGAACGGCCCACGATTTTTCGAGACGTTTCCTGCTTCGTTCGGACATTAGGTTATCGGCATCAAGAAATGAGGATTGAGTATGCTCAACATGCTCACGAAACATAGTACACCTCATGTAATTAGTTTACATAACTATTATACCATGCTTCATAACTAATTGCTACTGTTTATGCGGTTTTCAAGGAACATTTTTTAGTTCTTACACTGCAATCATATTTAATTCATATTTAATT
>CAZFWQ010000609.1:0-597 GCA_964522755.1 uncultured Oscillospiraceae bacterium
TTTCTCGGGCGGCGGTGCGATTCCTTACGAGGCAATGTGGCTGGGGTGTCATTCGACGGCTTCGGACCTGAATCCGGTGGCGTGGCTTCTTCTTAAAGGCACGTTGGAATATCCGCAAAAATATGCCGGGAAGACTTGGCCCTTGCCGGCCTTTGTTCGGGAATGGCCTGATTTCATGGAGGCCTTCCATACCGGGGGCAAGAAGCGCAAGGCCCCGTCATCCCATTTTACCGATCCGAACCAAGGAACATTGAATGGCATGCTTAATGGCGATCTGCGCTGGCACATCCGAGCCTGGGGCCGTTGGGTGCTGGATAAAGCACGGGCTGACTTGACTGATTATTATCCTGTGGTCAACGGCGAACCCACGGTTGCTTATCTTTGGGCACGTACATGTCGGGATATTCAGACCGAGGGGCGAATCCCAATCCTTAAGACCTTTACGCTTTGCCGTAAGAAGGGAATGCGTAGAGCATTACTTCCGGTGCCGGACAGCAGTAAGAAGGCGGTGACCTTCAAATTGCTGACAGAGGAAAACCTTTCTACACCCGAGCGGCGTGCACAGGTGATCGAGGATCATCCCTTTTTGACCAAGTG
>CAZFWQ010000609.1:607-1968 GCA_964522755.1 uncultured Oscillospiraceae bacterium
TGCAGGAATCTGGAGCCCGTTTGATAAAGGACGACCAGACCTCATTGCTGTCAATTCAGAAGAAATCCGCGAGCAAGGGCGTTATGGATTGATGGGCATCCAGATGACGGCTGTTTGCGTCGAAGCGATTCCACCCGGTAAAAAGAAGCCTGTGAAAACCTATCGCGCTCCGACTCAGAATGAAATGGAGCTTGCGCAGGTTCAGATTGAAGATATTGAGAATGTTTTTGCTGATGTCCCTTACGGAATCCCTGATGAGGAGACACCGAAAGGTGGTGGGAAAAGGGCTTCGCGTGCTTTTTCTGTGCAGAACTATGGAATCATGAAATGGCGTGACCTTTTTACTCCACGGCAGCTGCTGGCTGGCGGAGTTTTTCTCACGTATACTCGCGAGGCGATTGCTCAAATTAGGGAGACAGACCCGGAAAATGCGGAGGCGCTTGCCGTTTACCTCACTGCTGTTTTCGGTCGGTTCATTGACTATTCAAGTATGCAATGTAGTTGGGAGCCATCTGACGGGGAAGTGAAGCACACGATTGCTGGTTATAAGTTGCCGGTCTTGTGTGATTTTGCCGAATCTAATCCTCTTTCTGAACGAGATCGATATTATGCTGGCGGAATCCGTGCTGTGAGTGACGCTGCAGGCGCGTTCATGCTGGTAGCGGCAAAGGCGGCGGATAAGCCGTCGGTTCGCTGTGTGAGCAGTCTGGCATCGGAGTTGTCCGGCCAAGATCTGTGTTTCACGGACCCGCCTTACTATGATGCCATACCCTATGCGGATTTGATGAATTTCTTTCGCATCTGGCAAAAGCGGATTATTGGAGATTTCAACTCGGAATTCCGCGAAAACTTCGAGCGCGAATCTCCGACGTGGGATGCGAGCAAGTGCGATGGTGAACTGATCGACGACGATTCCCGGCATGGCGGGGATGCGGTTAAGTCGAGGCAGGTTTATGAAGACGGCATGGCGAAGGCATTTGCCCGGAGTCTGGATGCTCTTAATCCGGACGGTCGCATGGTGGTGGTGTTTGCGAACAAGGAAGTGGATGCCTGGCAGTGCCTGATTGCCGCGTTGATCCGGTCCGGGGCTGTTGTGACGGCGAGTTGGCCAATCCAGACGGAGATGGTCAACAAAGTCACGCAGAAGCGGGCGAACCTCTCGACTTCGGTCTGGATCGTGTGCCGGAAGCGGGATCCGGCCGCTGTGCCGGGCTGGGACGAACCGGTGTTGAAACACATGCGGAAGCTGCTCCTTGAACCTCGCGAAGAATTAGGCGGAAAGACCATCCTTCGGTATTTCTTCGATCTTAATGTGCGGGGGGCGGACTTCCTTTGGGCAGCACTTGGGCCGGCGCTGGCGG
>CAZFWQ010000610.1:0-1965 GCA_964522755.1 uncultured Oscillospiraceae bacterium
GTTGAAGAAGCTCTTGGGGTTGGAACAACCCATGCGATTAATACACTAAAAGAGATGATTTCCAAAGAGCTGATTAGAAAAGTTGGCAGCGGCAGATTAACGAGATATGTCGTGAAGTAATATTTACTCAACCCCGATCGAATCCAGAAAATCCTTCAGCAGATTCATGCAGACATCCTTGCGGTACTCGGCGGAGATTCGGCCGCGGATCGGGACGATCGCCTGGTCGAAAGCTTTCAGGTACTCCGGTCTGACTGCTTTTGCCTCTTCCAGTGTCTTGCCCCTGAGCATTGCGTCTAGGCCATCGCACCGGATAACCACGTCGCTGACTGCGCCGAATGCGGTGGCGATGTCCAGGATCCTTTCATCCTCGACCCGGCTGATGGCGGCAAAGGCGACCCGCGAGATGGCCTGCGCATTCCGCGCCCCGACCTTCTTGTAATAATGGCTGCAGACCCTGCTTCTGGGGAGGAGGATCTCGGCGATGAGCTCATCCGGGGCCAGCGCGGTCTTCTTCCTGCCAAGATAGAAGTCCTTGATCGGCAGGAGTCGTTCGCCGCTGCTGCTGACCAGCCGAAGGATGGAGTCCATCACAAAAAATATCAAAGCGCTGTCCGCCTTCGGAGAGCCGTTGGCGATGTTGCCGCCGACGGTGCCGAAATTGCGGATGGCCGGACCGCCGATCTGCAGCACGGCTTCTGTGAGAAGAGGCGGCGAGAGCGGGTGCCTAGAGATCTGTGTAAAGGTGCAGCAGGCGCCGATGCGGATGAATTCGGCATCTTCGCTGATCTGCTTCAGTTCGGGGATCCGTCGGAGAAACAGATAACGGGCATCCCGGTCTCTGCCGACCATCAGATCGGTTCCGCCGGCATACGGGATTGCGTCGCCGATGGCACGCATCTCCAATGCCTCCCGCAACGATTCAGGATAATATCCGTCTACCATAATCCTTCCCCCTCCTTCGACGCTGTGGTGATTGCGTGGACGATTGCATTATAGCCGGTGCAACGGCAAAGATTGCCGGAAATCCCGTCCCGGATCTCTTCTTCCGTGGGATGCGGGTTCTGCGCCAGGATGCATTCGGAAGCCAGGATCATCCCGGGGATGCAGATGCCGCATTGGGCCGCGCTCAGATCACCGTATGCCTTGTCCAGCACCGCAAAACGTTCCGTGCGGGTGTATCCCTCGATCGTCATGACCGAACATCCGTCGACGCTTCCGATGGCAACCATGCAGGAGTTGGCCAGCATGCCGTCCAGGATGACGGAACAGGCTCCGCATTCCCCTTCATTGCAGCCGCATTTCACGCCGGTCAGCCGGAACTCGTTCCGGAGGACATCCAGAAGCCGTTCGCCGGGCTTCCCCTGATAGACGGCCTCGGTGCCGTTGAGCAGAAATGTGATTTTATCTTTCATCGGTCTACCTCCTCATGTAATACCTTCATCGTGTCTTCTGCGGTGAATGGGATGTGATCCGCGTAGGTTCCGAGCGCCTGCTCCGCCGCATCAAGATAGGCAGGCGGCACACCGACCAGCGGGACTTCGCCGGCCCCTTTGGCACCATAGGGACCCAGCGGGTATTTTTCGATGTGCAGCATGGCATAAAGATTTGGGACATCCACCGCGGTCGGGATGATGTAATCGGTGAAACTGTTGTTGCGGATGCGGCCCTGGCTGTCTGCGGGGATCTGCTCGATCGAAGCGTATCCGATCCCCTGCAGCATGCCGCCTTCCATCTGCCCGATCACGATATCGTAGTCGATGGGCGTGCCCACATCAAAGGAACCCCATGCGCCGATTACCTTGCTGATGCCGGTGTAGGTATCCACCTCCAGCTCGACGGCATTGACCCCCCAGGAATAGGTGGGGTAGGCATCCCCCTGGAATTTGTCCAGATAGAAGGGGATGACAAAATCCGGTTCCGTGAAATGCTCTTCGATGATCTGGTCCTTGCCGTCCACCCACT
>CAZFWQ010000611.1:0-1964 GCA_964522755.1 uncultured Oscillospiraceae bacterium
GATACTGAGTAATATGATGGATTAGCTGGCCGCATATATAAGATTCATCAGTCACAAGCCGTGCCCCGTAAGCACTGCAGCCATTTTCAATCTTAAGCATAGGTATTCCTTTCTATTTCTCGGCCATTTGAACAATTGGATTAATAAGTTTCGCTTGATCGACATTCGGTCATGTCGTGAAACTCGGGTGTGATGCTGCTATCAATCGGTGGCGGTGCGCTACTCGAAGAGTACGGCTGGGTAGGCAAATCCATTGTAATTCCTTGCAGAGGAAATATATGCGCCGGCAGGAAATACAAGGAGGAGGTCGCCCTCACGCAAGTCCGCTGGCAACTCGACCGCTTCGCCGAAGATGTCGTGGGAATCGCAGGTCGGCCCTGTCACGACGTAATTTCTTGTTTTGCGCGAACGCGGTTGGGCCGCAACAACCTGATACTGGACGCCTGCATAAATCCAATAAAAACCCTGATTGATGCCGGAGTCCACATAGACCCAGGCCTGATCATGGCGCTGCACCACATCGAGTACGCGGCAGACCATCACGCAGGCATTGGCCGCAATGAACGATCCCGGCTCGGCATAAAGCAGCAGTCCCAACTCTTCCTTGAGAATTCGCACCATTGGATGCAAGACATCCGCGATGTCTCGAAGCCGCGCATATTGATCCCCACCATGAGCAGGAAAGCCGCCTCCGATATTGATCGATCGCAGGGGAAACCCATGTCGGATGCACGATTCGGCGGTCTGCACAGCGTGTTGCAGTGCGCCGGACCACGACGCCAATTGTGCATTGTTCCAACCCACATGAAAAGCAAGGCCTGTGGGGGAGAGCCCCGCATCCCGTGCCACAGAACACAGTCCGATCACCTCGCCGCCGGGTGCTCCGAACTTGTGATGAAGCTTCCATTCCGCACCGTCATTGGACACCTCGATCCGAACATATACCTCGCTTTGCGGCGCATGTCGCTGAATCTTGTGTACTTCGCAGGCCGTATCGAAGGCGAAGGTGCGGACGCCGGCCTGATACGCAGATGTGATGTGTGCGGGAGATTTGACAGGGTTGCTGAAAATGACGTCGCTGCTTGCAATGCCGGTACGGAGCAACAGGCAGAGCTCAACGGCGGAGGCTGCTTCGAACCGTGCCCCCTGGTTGTGCAGACATCCCAATACTTCCGGCGTGTTGTTGGTCTTGACGGGAAAATAGACTGCATCCACCGGGATCAGGCTGCAAAAGCAGCGATAGTTGTACTCCAGCAACGCCCTGGAGGTCAGAATGAGGGGTGTCTCGCAGCGACCTTCCGACTGAATGCGATCCAATAGCTGCAGCAGGGCTTCCGGAATGGCGGTCGGTGTACTCATGTCTTCGATGCCGCCATCATGACGAAACTCTCGTAGGGCCGATTCAATCCGGCCTCTGCCTCGACAATCTCATATTCGATGGTTGGGGAAGCGAATCCGCATTTCGGCAAGATGCGGAGGAAGTCGTCTTCATCGATCCGCCGGCACAAAAACCGATGGTCTCCTACCGGGTAGTCCGGAGTGCGGCGTAGGAACTGAAGGATGAATCGGCCCCCGGGACGCAGCAATGAAAGGACTTGTGCCATTCCGGCTTCAAAGTCGATGTGCGCCGGCAGAAACTCCAGGCAGTAATTAGCCATAAGAACGTCGTAGGAAGCCTCTGCGACTTCGGCAATGGGCGGAGACGCCCCCAATTCGCAGTGAAGAAAACGTGCAATCTTTTGCTTGATGAGCTGCTCCCTCTCGCGGATATCGGCGCACGAAACGGCGGAAGGGTCCTCCAATACAAGGGTTTCCCGGATGTATTCCCGCCATGAGAAAACATCCGGTTTTGCTGCCATCCAGTCCTGGATCGCCTCGAAATTCGTAACCAAAGAGTCTGCGACATGAATGGTACGCACCTTGGGGGCGGCGGCGATAAACTGGTAAATAGTGGGCCCGCATCC
>CAZFWQ010000612.1:0-1964 GCA_964522755.1 uncultured Oscillospiraceae bacterium
GTACCCGTCATATTCGAACTGCATGACGCTTGAAGTGACCGATATGCCCCGCTGCTTTTCAATGTCCATCCAGTCGGACACGGCATGTCTGGCCGCTTTCCTCGCTTTGACCGAACCCGCCATGTGGATGGCGCCTCCATAGAGGAGGAGTTTTTCCGTAAGAGTCGTTTTGCCCGCATCGGGATGTGATATGATGGCGAACGTCCTGCGACGCGCAATCTCTTCCTGCAGCATTTCCTGGGGAATCGGCATCTACGTACGTCCTTTCGATGGGCAATGCTTGTGACCTCATGAGCTCTTCCACGAATGGGATGCGGTGTTTTCTGTTCATCAACATGCCTGTGGTTCAATCCGCAAAAGAATATTGCATGGGGAGCTGCACGACTTTACATGAGGCACACTACAATTCTATGTGACACCGGGGTGTCTGTCAACGACGCAGGCATGAAAACCCGCATTGGCGAGTTTTTCAGTGGAGTGCCCATGTCCCTTGAGCACAAAGCGCACAACAATGCATGTCCGAGGCAGGCCGATCCCATCGCACAGATGCATTTGCGGGGAATAAATGCTATCATGGGTGCATGCCGGGACCTGTCCCCGCTGCCTGTCATGCCGGCGACAGACGGCGTGCGCGGATTTGGTGCCGAGATTCGGTTAAGGAACGGTGGATACGAATGGACATGAAGAACAGGGCTTCGGCAGCCAAGGATGCCTCCTATGCACTCTCCTCGCTGGATGGCAGGACGAAGAACAGGGCCCTGCAGGCTGTTGCCGATTCCCTATTGGCCAATTCCGAAGCGATTCTTGCTGCCAACCTGCAGGATATGGAAAAAAGCGCACTTGAAAATCTGCCGGCTCCGCTGCTGAAGCGTCTCAAGTTCGATGCGCAGAAACTGGGAGATACCGTGGAAGGTGTTCTGAGCACGATGAAGCTTGCCGACCCGGTCGGGCGGACCCTGATGGCGACAGAACTTGACCAGGGCCTGGATCTGTACCGTGTCAGCTGTCCCATCGGCGTCATCGGCATCATATTCGAATCACGGCCGGATGCCCTCGTTCAGATATCCACGCTGTGTCTCAAAAGCGGCAATGCGGTCCTGCTGAAAGGCGGGCGAGAGGCCGCCAAAACCAACAGGGTCCTATTTGAAATTATTCGTGATGCGTCCGTCCTGTCCGGCTTGCCCGAAGGATGGATCCATCTGCTGGAAAATCGGGATGAAGTGAATGAAATGCTCCTTCTTGACGAATATGTGGATCTGATCATTCCTCGCGGTTCAAATGAATTTGTCCGGCATATCATGGATCATTCGAGGATCCCGGTCATGGGACACGCCGACGGCATCTGCCATGCGTATGTTGATGTGTCGGCGGACCTTGAGATGGCCGTGCCGCTTGTGTTCGACTCCAAGACGCAATATGTCGCAGTCTGCAATGCGCTGGAGACCTTGCTGGTTCACCGTGATGTGGCGGCATCCTTTCTTCCGATGCTGAAAAGCGCCTTGGATCAGAAAGATGTGGCGCTGTACGGGGATGACCGCACGCGGGAAATCATTTCCTGCCGGCCTGCCACCGAGAAAGACTGGAAGACCGAATACCTTGACTACATACTGTCCATCCGCGTTGTAGATTCCTTGGACGAGGCCATCGGCCACATCAACCGGTATGGTTCCGGACACACCGACATGATTGCAGCAACGGACAAGGCTGCCATTGACCGGTTCATGCAGCTGGTCGACAGCGGAAATGTCTTCTCAAATTGCTCAACCCGGTTTTCCGACGGCTTCAAATATGGATTCGGAGCAGAGGTGGGCATCAGCACAAACAAGCTGCACGCCCGCGGACCGGTTGGCCTCGAAGGACTGGTCACCTACAAATATAAACTGTACGGCAGCGGGCAAATCGTCGCCGATTACGCGGAGAAGCGGAAAACTTTCACGCACAGGACCCTTGCCTGACTTCGCGGA
>CAZFWQ010000613.1:0-1959 GCA_964522755.1 uncultured Oscillospiraceae bacterium
CCGATAGTGGGGAACTACTTGCTTGGCTCAAAACCAATCAAGCGGATCTTCTGTTGCTTGATTGGGAGCTACCCGACCAGCCAGCCAAGATCATAATCTCCACTTTACGGGCGCAGCACTCCAGCCTTGTCGTGATTGTCCTGAATAGTCGGCAACAAACGCGGGTTGAGGCTCTCTCGGCTGGAGCCGATGGCTTTATCTGGCGCTGATGGTAATGAAATCTGGAATCTCAAACCACATAAGGCAAGTCAAAAACGCGATTTCTCTGGTGAAACCTTAAGGAGGTTTTGAAAATGGAAAAGCACAAGTATTCAAAAGAAGAAGTAGAAGAGTGGCGAAAAGAACACCGGGGCATGTTTTATTTCAACAAGAACGACTCCAACATGTTCATACCTAGAAAATACGGCATCGGATTTTCACCCAATTTTGCGAATCCCGGAGCATGTATCATCACCATTGTCCTCATCGGACTGATTGTGATGATTACACTCTGGAAGCGTATATTCGGGTTGTAATCCCGCGACAGATTTCACACTCAATCAGGAATCATTCGTATTATGGGTAGGATGCAAATGTTCATGAGGCTCAGTTTGTTGACAGTCGTGGTTCATCTCCTCATTCCGATTGAATCGATTGAGTCCGCGTTGCTGCTCCCGGTAGTCCTGGCCGAGTTCGCATTCATGTTCTGGCTGTTGATCCGGGGCATCAACGAATCGAAGCTGCCTGTGCAGCAGGGCTGACCGGCTGTCGAATAATCAAATAAAACAGACGTTCATGCGACTGCATGATGAGAGGGTACTATGATGTGGGAAAGAAGCGATCTTAAGCGGAGAGCGAAAATTGTTTTGAACAGGCATTATTGGAAAACCTTACTCATAAGCCTTGTGATTGCCATTGCGTCAGGCATGGGAATAGGCGGGGGCGGTGCCGGAAGTTCCAGCTATCAGTTTGGCAAAAATGACAAAACATGTCGAGATTTTTCATTCACAAACATTGACTGGCCAACTGTTATTCAGATCATGATCATTCGGCTGATTGTGATGACGATTGTGCTCGTAATCTCAATCGTCATTCGGACTTTTTTAGGAAATCCGCTAATCGTAGGCGGTAGACGCTATTTTATCCAGACAACCCGGGGATTGGATAATCATGGTTGTTTTGGTTTTGCTTTTTCAAATGGAAAATATATGAAAATCGCTTCAGCGATGCTGCTGCGCGATGTTCAGATTTTTCTGTGGACGTTGTTGTTCATCATACCCGGAATCATAAAATCTTATGCTTATCGGATGGTTCCGTACATTCTGGCGCAAAAACCGGATATCGGCGCGAAAAGGGCGGTTGAACTAAGCAGGCAGATGACAAAAGGACAGAAATTCAATATCTTTGTTCTGGACCTGTCTTTCATAGGCTGGTATATGCTTGCCTCACTGGCGTTCTGCATCGGAGTGGTATTCCTGCAGCCGTATATTGATACGACAATGGCTGAACTTTATAATGATTTAAGTAAAAACGCTTTGAACAAAGGATTGTATGAGCCTGTCGAACTTGAAGGCATGCCGGGATAATGGAGTCAATGGAACTGCGCTGCAATGATGTCGGGAAAGGGTGCAGGAAGGGGAACACACAATGGGTGTACGAGCAAAAACTGCATTGATTTTGGGCGCGACATCAATATTCATGTTCAGTCCACTGGCAATGATCCTGGCAGGATATTCCATTCCCATGTTTCGAAATCTCGGTTTCGGGAGGGAATCGATAGCTCTTCCATCAGCATGGATTCTCGCCCTAATCACGACAATCGCATACGTATCATACACAATGAAAGCTATCCCATTTGTTTTATCCAAACAGTAAGAAATTTCACTGTTCAAACTCCTTGGAATTATCGCAGCACTGATTGGCGGCATTGTCGAAGAAGTTTTCTTCAGACGCTGGACAACGGATATGCTGATGGTGAGA
>CAZFWQ010000614.1:0-1953 GCA_964522755.1 uncultured Oscillospiraceae bacterium
CCGTGAATTGCGAACTGCCCGAACAGTAGCCCTGACAGCCATCGTTGTTGAGCGTGAGCAGTCCCTGCTCTTCCTCCCACCGTCCAAGTTGGATGTTGTCCTCGGCAAGGAAGGTCAGAAGCCGATGGACGGCTTCAGGGGTCATGGCCATCTGGAGGTAGAGGTCCTGCATCCCCATCAAGTGCACAGCCTTGTTGGCGATGCCATCAGAGTAAAACGAGCTGTACCGCCCAACCATCACCGGCATCAGTCCCTGAAAAACCAGTTCGGCCAATTCAGCATGTTCCTGAGTCAACGGCCGATCCAACGTCAGGGTTCGTTGTTTCAGTTTCGAGAAGTCGCCATCAATATCCTTGATGGGCTTATTGGTTTCATATCCAAAATGCGCGCCATGGCCATCGTCTGCATGGGCAAACTGGAGTTCCTCGCAGTAAGGCGTGATCCGGGTCACCCAGTCGACAACGAAACGATCCGGAATGATCCGGTCATCATTGACGCGCTCGTAGCTGACGATAGCCTTGAGAAGTCGCGCCTCAAGTTGACGCGGCACCGGATCTTCGCACATCAGCTTCGGGCTCAGGTCCCGGAGATAGGACCCATTGTCTTCAATGTGAAACGGAAACGTCCGTTGCCGCAAACTGTTGTGCAGTCTCCATTTCTCCCGGCGTCGTGCCATGACGTCGCCAAGGGCATATTCCGTGTAGATTACGGCGAGACGCCTCAGGTGTAATCGGTCGGATGCCTTCATATCAACCCTCGCCTAATTATCGCGAAACAATGCCGAGAAAACTTTGAATTCCCATCATGATCATTTGAGCGGCCAATGCCGCCAGGATCAATCCGGTCAGTTTACTCAGGATTGAAATGCCTCTGATTCCAAGACCGCGCTGGATCAGGGAGCCAGCAAGCAGAACCGCGGCAATACAGGCAACGGCGGCCAGAAGGGCCAGGCAACCGGTGACTTTTTCCGACAGCGCGGTCATCTCGGCACCCATAACGAGAAGGGTACCTGTGGTGGCGGGCCCGACAATGATGGGAATGGCCATGGGCACAACCGCGACATCCCCGTCAGAAGCCGTGCTGGCCGCTGTGGTCTTGCCATGAACGAGCCCTATCCCGGACAGCATCAGGAGCACTCCTGCACCGATGCGAAAGGAGTCCAAGGTGATGCCAAACAGAGAAAACATCTGCCGACCTGCAAAAAACAGCAGAAGGCATACGGCAGCCACGGTAACGGAAACGTTCAGGGCCAGTTTCCGGCGACGGGATTCCTCGTAACCCTCGGTCAGGGTGAGAAACATCGTGAGCGCGAAAAAGGGGGTCAGAACGAAAAACAGTTTTATCCAGAGACTAAAGAACAGCATCATAAAACCCTATCCCATTCCTCCATTCGATGACGGAAAGTCGGCTTCAGGCTTTGCGGCGCGGGGACTTGAGGGTGCCGGAAAGGTTTGGGAACTTGATCTTCGGCGAATGCCGGTGGAATTCCTGAAGGCTGCACACCTCGATATCTTTCATGTCACGCATGGCCTGAATGCCATTGATCGCCGCCCGCAAACCGTGAATCGTGGTAGTGATCGGGATTCCCCGGATGACGGCGTGTGACCGCATCTTGACCTCGTCCATCCGGGGCACAACGCCCCCGGTCGGGGTATTGATGATCCAATGGACCTGTTTCTCCTCGATCCAATCCACCACGTTGGGACGTCCTTCGGAAATACGGAACATCGCCAGGCTGCGAATGCCATTGTTCCGCAACAGCGTGCTCGTTCCGGCTGTCGCATGGATCGTGAAGCCCAGCTCCACCAGACGCTTGGCCAACGGGACCACGTCCTGCTTATCCTCGTCCCTGACACTGAGGAACACATTCCCGGACATCGGCAGGGGATTGCCGGCCGCGATCTGGCTCTTCAGGAAGGCCATGCCGACCGTGGAATCGATGCCCATCACCTC
>CAZFWQ010000615.1:0-1946 GCA_964522755.1 uncultured Oscillospiraceae bacterium
GCCCAACAGCATTCCCCATACGGGGCTTGCGCTTGTCCTCGACAAGTTTGAATACGGGATTATGGTTCCCCTGGTCTATATTGCCATCCTTTTCTGCCTCGTGGCCATTGTTTTAAAGATTGTGTCCATCCTCCGGTCACCGGCGCAGCCCTATTCGCTCCGGATTTTCCCGGCTTCCAAAAAACCGGTTCTTGCGGCATTGGCTGACACATTCGCCATGCCTCAGGTACGGAAGCACAAACCTGTGTTCTGGGTCTTCCTGATGCTCTTTCACACGGCTTTCGTATTTCTGATACTGGGTCATCTGGACCTCTTCCCGCGCATCAGCTTCATGCCGGAGAATTCCAGGCACATGCTCGGATGGGGACTTGTAGGCGTGGCGGTTACCCTGCCGCTGTTCTATTTCCTCTTTCGGCGGTTTGCTTCCCCAAACCGGGAGATCACCGTACCGGCAGATTACCTGCTGCTTGTCCTGATTATCTTTCTCTGCCTGTTTGGGGATTTGATGAGCTGGGGGAATTCCTGGACGGCGAACGGTTTCGTCATGACCAAGCAGGATTTTTCGAAGTACTTCGAAGGCCTTTCACACTTCACCTTTGCAGATCCGCGCCGGGTCCTTCCCGGGTCGCATTACCACTTCGCGGTCATCCATGTGCTTCTGGCCGATCTTTTCTTCCTGGTGCTTCCGTTCACCAAAATCATGCACGCGTTCTTCGCCGTGCCGATAAACCTGCTGAGGAGGAAATAAGCCGCGGATTCGCCGGCTTCAGCGTGCCAATCAACATGCCGAGGGGGAATTGAACCATGGACATGCAGACACAGGAAGAATTGAAGAGGCTGTTCAAGACAAAACTCAACGCCGCCATGCGATTGTACCTTGAAACCTGCACGCACTGCGGTGTATGCATAGATGCCTGTCATGTCTACCAGTCCATGCCGGAAATCAAATATACGGCTGTGGGCCGTGCGGAGGTCATTCGCAAGGTTTTCCTGAAGTATTTCAAGCTCGAAGGCAAGATTGCCCCATGGCTTGGCGAAGTCATCACCCTGGACGATGTCGCACTGGACAGGTTCTACGATGCGGCTTATTCCTGCACGGGATGCAGGCGGTGCATGGTGTATTGCCCGTTCGGGATAGACACGCAGATGATCATGTCCATTGCCAAGCTGCTCCTCCTGGGGGCAGACAAGGAACCCAAGCTGTTGTCCATGCTGGCGGACATGTCCATTGCCAAAGGGGAAGACGTGGAAAGTTCGCGCGAGGGGTTCCAAGAGGCGATCGCGAACATTGAACCGGAAGTGGAAGCCCTTTGGAAGACGCCGCCGGGAAAGAAGACCATTCCGCTTGGCGTCGAAAATGCCGATGTGCTTTTTGTAGGCCTGTCAGGAAAGCATTCCATCATCCCTGCGGCAGCCATCCTGAATGCCGCGGGCGTGAACTGGACACTCAGTTCCTTCGAGGCCGTGAATTTCGGTGCTTTCCTCGGAGATCCGAAAAGGACGAAGGCGATCATGGGGCGCATTGTCGCGGAAGCGGAGAAACTGAAAGTCAAGGAAGTGGCCATCGTTGAATGCGGCACCGCATACCGTGTCATGAAGCAGCAGTCCGGGAAGCATTCTTTCGAAGTTGTCGCTTTCGTTGAGCTGATCGCGCGTTATATCCGGGATGGAAGGATACATGTCTCGAAGAACATCCCCGGAAGGATGACTTATCACGATCCCTGCCAGGTTGCCCGCAATGGGGGAATCTACGAGGATCCGCGATTTGTCGTCCGTCAGTTGACCGATCATTTTGTGGATGCGGTCCCGAACCGCGAGATGAACTGGTGCTGTGGCGGCGGAGGCGGCCTGGTGGCCATGGGGGAGATGGAATTCCGCATGAAGTCCTCCCGGGTCAAGGTGAACCAGATCAAGGCAACCGGCGCAGGCACGGTATGCACGATTTG
>CAZFWQ010000616.1:0-1940 GCA_964522755.1 uncultured Oscillospiraceae bacterium
TCTTCAGTCCCAGCATCCCCACCACCCCCGGGTATTCTTCCATGCTCACGGGCAGGGACTGTTTCGGCACGGATGTCGTCGCATTGCGCCACCAGGGCGGCATAGCCCCCGGTGTGAAAACACTGGCGGAGATTCTCCACGATCAGGGTTACGACACCACATGCATTGGCTTTACCGGCAATGCCGCCGCGCAGGGCTTCGATAAATATCTGGATTTTGAAGGCTGGGGCGGCTGGGACAAGGGAAGATCCCCCAAAGCTGAAAACCTCAACGCAGTGGCTCTTCCCGAATTGGAACGCCTGGCTGCAGGAGACAAGCCATTCTTCCTGTTCCTGCGGCACATGGACCCGCATTCCCCCTATCTGGCGCCGGAACCGTTCGCCAGCATGTTCTACCAGGTAGATGCGTTTGACAGGGACAACAAATCCCTTGACCCCGTCTACAGCTTCAAGCCGTTCTGCGATTACTTCTATTCCTGGTTCCCGCCCGGATGCACCGACAAGGATTACATCATCGCGCAGTATGACGCGGAAATCGCCTATATGGACACCTGCTTGCAGATCATTCTGCAGAAGCTCGATGCCCTTGGCATCACCGAGGAAACCGTGGTCCTCTTCACGAGCGATCACGGCGAAACACTGCATGACCATGAATGCTGGTATGACCACCACGGACTTTACGACTGCACGCTGACGGTTCCATTCGCCATCCGGTTCAAGGGCAGGACGGAAGGCAAGCGGATCGCGGAATACTGTCAGCACAAGGATCTTGTTCCTACACTGCTGGATGTCATGGGCATAGATTCGGGCATAGATTCGGGCGTGGATTTCGACGGGCGCAACCTCATGAAACTTGTTCGCGGCGAAAGTGTTCCTTCCGAAACCGAGTTCTACATCACCGAGTGCACCTGGCAGCGGAAGCACGGCTGGCGCACCCCGGAATGGAAGTTCTTCGTGGCATTGGAGCCGGATTTCCATTATAAGCCAGAGAAAGAACTGTACAACCTGATTGAAGATCCACAGGAACTCAACAACGTGGCGGATGCGTTCCCCGAAGTGGTGGAACGGCTCAATGCCAGCATGCTGGCGCATATCGCAAGGCGTGAGGCGGCTGTCGGGCGGACGAACCCGATGTACACCAATCTCAACTGGCATGGCCTTGGATGCGGTCCCTTCACCTCATCCGACCAGTCGTACAATTCCATGCACATCGGTGATCCGGAAACGGCCCGCCGCCTGCAGGCCGAAGGCGTGAAGCGCTACGTGAAGGAAGAACCCGCGTCCGAGCCGGTCTGAGCCGGCATGTTCGCCAGAGGAAGAGCCGGTCTGAGCCGGCATGTTCGATAGGAGCAGAAGAACGCCCCTCCGAGCAAGCTGCTTGAAAGCGGGAGAAGAACACCCCTCCGAATAAATCGTTTGAAAGAAGGACAGGAATGTTGAGGGTTTGCGTCATCGGCATGGGCCCAATTGGAAATACACATGCCACGGTTTATAAATCTTTGCCCGATGTTGAACTGGTTGCCGTATGCGACAGGCAGGCGGACCGTGCAATGGCGGGCGGGGCAAAATACGGCGTGCCGTGGTATGAGGGTGCGCAGCAGATGCTGGACGATCTGCGTCCGGATATCGTCAGCGTCGCCACAGGGGGGTTCGAGTATTCCAGCGATCATTACGAACCCACCCTGCAGGCGCTGCACGCAGGAAGCCATGTCCTGTGCGAAAAACCCATCTGCAACGATCTGGAAAGGGCCCGGGAGATGGTGGACACGGCAAGGCGGCTGGACCGCTGCTTCGGCGTGGACCTGAACCACCGCTTCACCCCTGCCGCACGCACGGCGAAAGCCTGGCAGGAACAAGGCCTCATCGGGGAGCTGCTGTTTCTCAACATGAATCTCTGGATTGGACGGTTTGAGGAGTTCGAGACGGAATTCTATCATCTGA
>CAZFWQ010000617.1:0-1936 GCA_964522755.1 uncultured Oscillospiraceae bacterium
TCACCGGTGAGGGATGTCCGTTTTGAGGGCATCCGGTTTGCAAATGCCGCCCTCACCTATCTGGATGAATACATGACGCCGTCAAGGGGAGACTGGACGCTTCACCGCGGTGGAGCCGTCGTGAAGAATGGTTGTGAAGGCTGCGTGGTCACTGACTGCTTTTTTGATGCGGTTGGTGGAAACGGGGTCTTTCTGGACGATTACAACAAGGATTGCCGGATATCGGGAAACCTGTTCTGGAACGACATCGGCCATTTTGTCGCGAGAGTCCATCCCCGTCCCATTCGCAGCGCCGTGTTCGATTACGGTCTGGAGCAATGGCAGGCGATGGGATACGATATCCATTCCATTTTCGCGGACCCGTGTTTTCAGGATGCAGCCAAGGGTGATTTCAGGTTGAACAAGGATTCCCCTGCCTTCGATGTCGGATTCGCACCCTTTCCGCTCGATGAATTCGGACCCGCACCGATGCAGGGGAACGGGTGGGAACGGGAGGGAGAACCAGCAAGATGAGCGAGCCTTCAGCCAGAATGAGTGAACCCTCGGCCATCATGAGCGAACCCTCAGCCATCATGAGTGAGTCTTCCGCCATCATGAGCGAACCATCGGCCATCATGAGCGAACCCTCAGCCAGCATCACGATACACTGCGCGCAATGCAAAGGCAGGATCAATCCATGGATTTACGGGCAGTTCCTTGAACATATCGGTCACTCGACCGATCTCGGATTGCATGCCGAAATGCTGACTGAGCGTGGATTTCAACTTGAGCGGTATGGTTTTGCCTTTATGTGGCGGAAGACCACCGATGCGGACTCGCTTTCCTGCTCGTTGAGCATGAACAACCCGTACAACGGAGACAAATGCCTGATGATGAAGGTGACCGAAGATACCGGCGAGGATCAGGGCGTCTGCCAGGCTTTTGTCCCTGCGCGAAAAGGAGAACTGCTCGACGGGTACGCGTACCTGAGGAGCCCGATTGGTTCCGGACAAATGACTGTCGGCCTGCGAAGGCGCGGAGGCAATGAAATATACGCCAGCACTGTTTTGACAGGATTGAAGCCGTATTGGCAGAAGCACCCATTCGTATTGATACCGTGTGCGGATGATGCCGATGCGGAGTTTTACATCGCCGTCAACAAGCCCGGGCAATATGCCATCGGCGGTGTATCGCTGATGCCGTTTCGAAACAGGAAGGGACTTCCTTTTCGCGAGGATTTGCTGCAGGCATGCAAAGCGCTGCGCCCAACCATCATCCGTTGGCCCGGCGGCTGCTTCGCCAGCATCTACAACTGGAAGGACGGAATTGGGCCGGTTGAGGACAGGAAAGCGCATTTGACTTATGACTGGGGTGATGGCGGGGAGATGGATCCCTATACTTTCGGCACGGATGAGTTTATCGCATTTTGCCGTGAAACCGGTGCCGAACCGCTGGTTGTCCTGAATATGGCCAGGGGGGTCCGGGATGCGCTGGACTGGATGGAGTACTGCAACAGCGGCCCGGAAACGGAGTGGGGCGCTTTAAGGGCGCGAAACGGTCATCCCGAAGCCTATCATGTCAATTGCTGGGCCATCGACAACGAGCAGTGGCACTGGATGATGGATGAAGCAAAGTATGTGGAGACATCAAACGAATTCATTGATTGCATCCGCAGCCGGTTTCCCGATGTCAGGCTCTGGATCGTCGGGTCAGGACAGCCCTTTGAAGCCCTCGACAATCCGTTGACGCGGGCTGACGCGGGTCCGCGCATCCTGTCGGGCATGACGGGAAAGGTGGACTACTCCAG
Source organism: uncultured Oscillospiraceae bacterium (assembly GCA_964522755.1). Classification (GTDB taxonomy): domain Bacteria; phylum Bacillota; class Clostridia; order DSM-8532; family DSM-8532; genus JAEWSN01. Next base: position 1,787 of record CAZFWQ010000617.1, read on the forward strand.
TTACCATTATTATTATGAATCCGAATACTCGGATTACTCATCCCTGATGGCATCCAATCTTGACCTGGAGGCACTTTTTCGCCAGGAAAACGCGAAGTTCAGGGAAACCGGGCAAAACACCCAAATCGCCATGGATGAATGGAATCCGGG
>CAZFWQ010000618.1:0-878 GCA_964522755.1 uncultured Oscillospiraceae bacterium
TGATATTTTTCTCAAATTGTCTCTTTATTTTATTATCACTCCGGATTACCATAATTGCTTGGTTCGCACAGAATGTTTCTATCATCCGTCTGGCTTCCAGCGATTCTTCCACCCAGTCCAAAGCCATTTCTTTCACCCTCATGCCTCTTCTGAGAAAAGTTTCAACCAAGCCTTCGGTCACCAGCCGATTTAAGGCTTGCTTAATAGGGGTTTCACTGGTCCCATACCTCTCTGCGAGCTCTCTGAGGATTATTTTCTGACCCGGTAGGAAAGTTCTGGAATTAATATCCTTTTTTATTGCCTGGTAGGCCAGGTCCACCAAGGAATGAGTACGAAGATGTTCTGCAATCAATCGAATCAACCTTCCGCAAATAGTATAATCGAATTTTAGATCTAAAATTCAATTGGGTGTTACACTAAGTCCACTTCTGCGGCACTGTCAAGAGTTTTTTAAGTTTTTTGAGATTCCTGTGGAAGGGGAGATTGGGTTTCCAGTGAAGTTCCATTCTCAGAGAGATGAAAGCCAGGAGGCGATAACAGGCCGCCTCTCCAGCCGAAATCTCCATGCTGTGCATCCTCCGTTTGAATTCCTTGTTCAGTCGCTCAATGACATTGTCTCTGGAACAACTGCTGGCCAAGCCCCCATCCCGCACCGCGGTCTCCCCACGCTGATGGTCCCGACCAACGCCGGAACCGGTTCCGAGGCGACGCCCAACGCCATTGTGCTCGTCCCGGAACAGGAGCTCAAAATCGGCATCGTGAACGACAAACTGGTCCCGCATTACGTGATCCTCGATCCCCTGATGACCCTCAACCTCCCGCCGGCGGTGACCGCCTCCACCGGCATGGACGCCCTGGCCCATGCCATCGAATGCTAC
>CAZFWQ010000618.1:888-1614 GCA_964522755.1 uncultured Oscillospiraceae bacterium
GTTCAGCGACACCTTTGCGCTGAAGGCCGTCGGCCTCATCCCGAAGAGCCTGAGCCGGGCTTATCAAGAGGGACATAATATCGAGGCCCGCCACGACATGCTGCTCGGCGCCCTGTTCGGGGGAATGTGCATTGCAACCTCCGGCACCACGGCGGTGCAAGCCCTGGCCTATCCGCTGGGGGGCAAATACCGGATGCCGCACGGCCTCTCCAATGCCGTCCTGCTGCCCCACGTCATGCAATTCAACCTGGACAAAACGGAGGACCGGTTCAGAGACATCGCCGTCGCCATGGGATTGAATGTTGCCGGGCTCTCCGCGCGTCTGGCGGCCCAGAAGATGATTGACAATCTCTATGCACTCAATGGGGAGCTGAACATCCCTTCCGGAATAGCCGCTTATGGCGTCACGGAAGCGGATCTCGACACCCTGGTGGAGGCGGCCTCCAAGGTGACCCGGCTGCTGGATAACAATCCAAAGCCTCTGACGAAATCCGATACCTCGATGGCGCGCATGGCCCGCCAATCATTGCGGGGGAGCCGAAGTCTTGCTGTCTCACTGACTCGCAGTCCCGCTGAATACGTGATCATCAGCATCGCCTTGTGCTTGAGGTTCCTGGTAACCGAAAAGAGGGATTCCACCTCTGAGAGATCCAGAACGACAGGGAGTTTGCTCTTCGCCCGGGGATGCTTGATCTTCTCCACGGGCCATTCCCGTTTCAATGTTAT
>CAZFWQ010000618.1:1630-1936 GCA_964522755.1 uncultured Oscillospiraceae bacterium
AGCTATTTGCATTGAGGCCCGTATCCTCACTGTGGCCGATGTTGTTGAAGCAATGGCCTCACATAGGCCCTATCGTGCAGGATTGGGAATTTATGCAGCTCTGAATGAAATCGAGAAGAACAAAGGCATCTATTACGACGAAGTTGTCGCGGATACCTGCCTGAGATTATTTCGGGAAAAAGGTTTTCAACTTGCAGTGGCATGATTTCAAACGGCAATCAATAAACTTTTCGCGCATTGATTCCGTTTGTTTGTAGGTGGACTATGGTTTTGACACACGCCTGTTTTTCTCGCTATCGGTCCGTT
>CAZFWQ010000619.1:0-1935 GCA_964522755.1 uncultured Oscillospiraceae bacterium
AAGGCTGAGCATGCCCTTGTCCTCCGATATCTGTCACTGTATCGTGCGATGACTGCCGTTTCATCCCGCAACCAGTGTATCCGCTTTTTTTCCGTTTCGCAACCGGTCCAAAGTGAGTGTGCCAAAGTGAGTGTGACGGCATTTCTGGCTTTCATCCTTCCTGCATGGGTTCATTTCACGCAGACAATCAATTCACGCAGGCGTTCATTTCAGTTCACGCAGTCCTTCATTTGCCTTCCGTCCCGGCCCGCTTGCTTTCTTTCCATGCCCAATCTGATATGATGGTTCGGGTATGCGGATGAACATTGACGTCCCGTGTGCCGTTGCGTGCCGCCAGATTGTTCCGGTGGTGCAATCCGTCCCGAGGAGGTTCCCATGCAGCCCGAACAAATCCGCCAACTCGCTGAAAAGGTCATCAAAAACGTCGCCAGGGTCATCGTTGGCAAAGAGGCCATTGTTGAACGCATGATGATTGCGGTCATCTGCCAGGGCCATGTCCTCCTTGAGGATGTGCCGGGCATGGGCAAGACCATGCTGGCGAAATCCATCGCAAAATCCATCGACTGCAAGTTCCGCCGCATCCAGCTCACGCCTGACCTTCTTCCTTCGGATATCACCGGCATTCACTATTACAACCAGAAGGAAGGCGATTTTGTGTTCCGCGCGGGTCCGGTTTTCTCAAACCTCGTGCTGGCCGATGAGATCAACCGTGCCACCCCGAGAACCCAGTCCGCCCTGCTGGAGTGCATGGAAGAGCGGCAGGTGACAGTGGACGGCATCACGATGATTCTGGACTCCCCTTTCCTAGTCATGGCCACCCAGAACCCGATAGACATCCAGGGCACATTCCCCCTGCCGGAAGCGCAGGTGGACAGGTTCCTGATGAAGCTGAAAATGGGCTATCCCCAGACAGACGAAGGCGTCACCATCCTGAGGCGCTTCAAGGAACAGGACCCCGTCACCGTACTTGAACCCGTCATCCGCCGGGAGGAACTGCTCGATGCACAGCGTTCCTATTCCGTCGTGCATGTTTCCGACGAACTGCTGGGGTACATTGTGGCCATAGCGGAAGCAACGCGCGTCCACCCGGACATCATGCTCGGCGTCAGCCCGCGGGGCACGCAGTCCCTTCTGCGGGCGGTTCAGGTCCTGGCGGTCCTTCGCGGCCGCAACTATGCCATTCCGGACGATATCAAGGAAATGGCCCTTCCGGTCCTCGCCCACCGCATCGTCGTGAAGGGCGCATTGAAACTGAAAACCGGAATGGCCGAAGAACTCCTGCTGGGCATCCTGAAAAAGGTTCCTGTTCCCGCCGAGGATTTGATGCCGGCATGACGATTTACGGAGATCATCGCTGCTTGCTTTCAACATGAGTGCCTTGTGCCGGTTCAGGCATGAAAGATCCCGCAAGGAAAGGAAACGAAATGGATTGGATGATACGGTTCACTGCCGTGGCGCTTCTCCTGCTCCTTCTGGAGTACATGGCATACCGGCGATGGGCGATGACGGGATTGCAGTACGAACGGTCATTCTCCACCAGGCAGGCATTTGAAGGTGAAACCGTGCAGATGCTGGAAACCATCCGTAATGCGAAACCGCTTCCGCTCCCCCTCCTCACCGTGGAATCCCGGATGAACGGCAACCTGCTCCTGTCTTCCCATGCCAATCTTGAAGTGAATGACATCGGATACCACAAGAGCCTGTTCACGCTGATGCCCTTTTCCAAAATCACGCGAACCTATCAGGTGACGTGCCTGAAACGCGGTTATTATGAGGTCAGGTCCCTGGCCATATGCATTCATGACCTGTTTGGCCTGATTCGCGTTGCCGAGAATGAGATTGCGGTTCATGCAGGGATCATCGTCTATCCGAAACTCTATGATCCGGGCCTGTTCGATCTGCCCAGCCATAGCCTCATGGGCAGCCTTGTTGTCC
>CAZFWQ010000620.1:0-1934 GCA_964522755.1 uncultured Oscillospiraceae bacterium
GACACGACCATCCAGTACGCGCGCGTCATGGCGGGCCTGGGCCGCACAATGACCGTGCTGTACGCTGACCTTGAAATAGAGAGTCCATACAATACCTACATGCATCCCGGGTTGCCGCCCGGGCCGGTTTGCTCGCCCCGCACGGATGCGATTCAAGCTGCCCTGCATCCTGACAAGACGAAGTTCATGTACTTCTTCGCCACCCCGGACGGCACCAACATCTACAATGAAACGTACAGCGGGCACTTGAAAGATCAGTCCAAATACGGGGTCAGCGGTCAATAGGCGTAAAGCCGGCATATGCGGTTTCATGTCGGGAAACAGGATGGCTGCACGACCTGCCGTCCGGAGCGGAACCACCCATGGATGAACAATCGTCGGCAAATGCATCGGAAAGCTTTCTGCGTGGAATCCTCCGCCCGGCAGAGGGCTTTCTTGCCGAGATGGAAGCCTCGGCCCGGGATCGGCATATTCCGGTCGTACAACCGGAAACAGCCGCATTGCTTCGTTTTCTGGTCTCCTCGGCTCAGCCTTCCCGCATTCTGGAAATCGGAACCGCAATCGGTTATTCAACTGCGGTCATGGCAGGATGCCAGGCTCCGGATGGACGCATCGACACCATCGAGCTGGACTGGGACAGGGCGGCAGAGGCGGAATCCAACTTCGCGAAACTCGGGCTTGCCTCAAGGATTCGCGTGATTCGAGGGGATGCGCGGGACGTCCTTCCGTGCCTGTCCGCACCGTATGACATGATCTTCGTTGATGCGGCCAAAGGCCAATACCCCGAATACCTCGAATCCTGTACCGGGCTGGTCAGGCCCGGCGGCATCCTGGTCACGGACAACGTCCTTTTCATGGGCCTTCCCTCAAGCGGCGGCGACATCGCCCATAAGCACCGCACCATCGCAGTGAGGCTCAGGCAATATCTGTCGGACCTCTGCCGGAACAATGAATTCGAAACCGCCATTTTGCCGTTGGGCGACGGAGTGGCCGTTTCATGCCGGAAAACCAGTCCACTCGCATGAGACTGAGGCTGTGAACAAACCGGCACCTCCTTTGCAAACGGATTCAGAACGATGATTTTTCCATTGACTATCATGAGCAACACAACAAGGGAGAAACAGGATGGATGTCCAATCCTCGGCGCCGCCGCTGAAAAAGCCGGAATTGCTTGCCCCTGCCGGAAACATGGAGAAGCTCAGGACAGCCGTCCGTTTTGGCGCCGATGCGGTTTACCTGGCAGGAAGCCGCTTCGGCCTCAGGGCCGGCGCAGACAATTTCTCCACGGCGGAAATGGCCGAGGGCATCGCCCATGCGCACGCATATGGACGGAAAGCCTATCTGGCACTCAATATCCTGGCTCACAACCGGGATATCGACAACCTTCCGGCCTATCTGGACGAAGTCCTTCAGACAAATCCCGATGCCGTGATTGCAGCGGATCCGGGTGTCATGGCACTGGTGCGCGAGGCAAATCCCGACATGCCCATCCACCTCAGCACGCAGGCAAATGCGACAAACCGCGCCTCTGCCATGTTCTGGCACAGGGCAGGCGTCAGGCGCATCGTCCTGGCACGCGAACTTGCCCTGGAGGAAATCCTGGAAATCCGCCGATGCTGCCCGGACACCCTGGAACTGGAAATGTTCGTGCATGGCGCGATGTGCATGTCCTATTCCGGCAGGTGCATGCTGAGCCATTACCTGACCGGCCGCGATGCGAACCGCGGGGACTGCGCACAACCCTGCCGCTGGCAATACGGGGTGATGGAGGAAAAACGGCCCGGTGAATTTTTCCCGGTGGTGGAGGATGAAAGGGGCACCTACCTCTTCAATTCGCGCGACTTGTGCCTGCTTCGGCGCATACCCGATTTGATGCGGATCGGATTGTCCAGCTTCAAGATCGAAGGCCGCATGAAAAGCTCCTTTTACACTGC
>CAZFWQ010000621.1:0-1923 GCA_964522755.1 uncultured Oscillospiraceae bacterium
CGATCGGATAACCGGGCATGCGGCGCTGGATCTCTTCCAGGATGTCGAAACGCAGGTGGGCTTCGCCAACGAACTTGAATGCGCCATGGCTGGTGCCGATGGCGATGGCGAGAGAATCGACGCCCGTTCGGGTAACGAATTCCTCCACCTCGTCAGGATGCGTGTATGAAGAATCTTCAGAGCTGACTTTGATTTCATCTTCCACACCGGCCAGCCTGCCCAGCTCGGCTTCAACGGTGACGCCCTTGTCGTGGGCATATTCGACCACTCTCTTCGTGAGGGCGATGTTGTCTTCGAAGGAATGGTGGGACCCGTCGATCATGACGGAAGTGAAGCCGCCGTCGATGCAGGACTTGCAAAGCTCGAAGGTGTCACCGTGATCAAGGTGGACCGCGATGGGCAGATTGGTTTCAATGAGCGCGGCTTCGATGAGTTTCATGAGATATGTGTGATTGGCGTACTTTCGCGCACCGGAAGATACCTGCAGGATGAGGGGGGCGTTGACTTCCTTTGCCGCTTCCGTAATGCCCTGGATGATTTCCATGTTGTTCACGTTGAAAGCGCCGATGGCGTAACCACCTTCATAAGCTTTCCTGAACATTTCGACGGTGTTGATCATAGGCATGGCGTTCATCTCCTTTTCGTTATTCCTGTCTGATAAATCATCATTCCTGTCTGAAAACCGTTACCATGATTCCCTGCCATTATACCAGATAGCAGCGTGATGTGCAGTACTTGATTGAATTCATCGGTCTCGCCTCATGGCCTCTTCCAGCAGGTGGAACACTTTTTCCCGGAGTTCGTCCAGGCTTCCGTCATTGACCACGATTCTCTTTGCCAGCGCCCGATAGGCCTCTTGCGGAAGCTGCGCGGACATCCGGGACCGTATATCGGCTTCCGAAAGGCTGCTCCGCTCCCGCACCCGCTGGACACGCTGGCCATCCGGACTCTCCACGACCCATATTTCATTGCAATTGTCCTGAAACCCGCGCGCCACAGGTATCGGGACATCCAATACGGCAAATCCGCCATGTCGCGCCACACTCCATTGCCGCAAAGAGTCGTCGATGGCCTCCACCACACGTCGATGCACAATGGCTTCGAGTTCCTTCCGTTTTTCCGGATCGGCAAATACAACCTCGGCAAGCCGTTCCCGATCGAGGTTTCCATTTGAGGTCAGCATGCCGTTCCCGAAGTGTGCCGCAATTTCAGCCAGTGCTGGCATGCCTGCGCCGGTGACCTGCTTCGACAGCGCATCGGCGTCAAGAAGGAGGGCCCCCCGCTCCACGAGCATGCCGCAAACAGTTGATTTCCCCGACCCGATGCCGCCGGTGATGCCAATCACAAAAAGTGATTTTATCGGCTTTCCGGATGACGGCTCATTTTCATCCTGTCCCATATGTCCGCCTTTCAATTGGATACCTTTCCATTGGATGCCATTCAATTGGATGCCTTTTCAAATGGATGCCTTTCAATTGGATGCCTTTCAATTGGATGCCTTTCCATTGGCCTCCCAAGCACTTTCACATGCCAGATGCCCTTGAATCCGCAAACTGCCGTCAATGCTTCGCATCATACCAGTTCGGACCATGGCCGACGTCTGCCACGATTGGGACGGACAGTGTCATCGCATGCTCCATGCACCCACGCACCACATCTTCAACCAGGAGGACGTCTGCCGCCGGCGTTTCCACGACAAGCTCATCATGCACCTGGAGAATCAGCCTGGCGGCCGGGCACTTGACCAGCAGGGCGTCCCGTACCCGTATCATGGCGATCTTGATGATGTCGGCGGCCGTGCCCTGTATGGGCGTGTTCAGCGCAACCCGCTTGCCAAAGGACCTGACATTGAAATTGGCGCTTTTGAGTTCGGGCAGATAACGCCTGCGATGAAGCAGGGTTTCCACAAATCCCGCTTGCCGC
>CAZFWQ010000622.1:0-1922 GCA_964522755.1 uncultured Oscillospiraceae bacterium
TCGAAAGGAAGCCCGTCGGGACCATGGACATCGCAGATGAGCCGGGCAACCCGGCCGCTCTGGGGACGCCATGGGAATACCGCAAAGGTGTCGGGGTCCGGATGCAGGAACATGTCGGACTCCTCTATGCGCGCGAACCCGTCGATGGAGGAACCGTCGAACATGCACTGGTTGCCCAGCGCGGTTTCGAGATGATCCACCGTGATGGCGATGTTCTTGAGGGTTCCGAACAGGTCGGTGAACTGCAGGCGGATGAACTTCACATCATTTTCACGGGCCATCCTGAGAACATCCTGTCGTGTTGTTTCATGCATTGGACCCCACTTCCTTTCCGTAAAAAAAACGACATTCAAAAACGGTGCCGCCTTTCGCTGGATACCGCTTTTGGAACGCCGTTGCTCCAATCCGTCGATATGTAACCGGGCAGGACGCATCATGGATTCCGGTGTCCCGGATGATAATCCGAAATCGATTTCCGCAGTGGAGTTCGCCATACTGCCCAAAGGCGACTCGCATGTGAATGCAAAACAGCTTTTCCGTATTTGAGGAATGATCAGATGCCTTGCATGCCTGTACACATTATACCACACATCTTTTCCAGTGCAACATGGACTTCGGGAAAATTGCGGATATTGCATGATGAAATCTGCAATTATTTTAGGATGACATGATCATATGCAATGCTGAAGTCTTTTGTTTGAAAGCATTTCAGTAGAAAATTAGATTTATTCATTATGGACATATTTACATAAAAATGACAGGAATGATACGGATATCTTGCAAATCTATGTGATTTTGGAATTGAATGCCGTAAACCGGAGTCCTTGGACACGATGTATGGGTAAAAAAACAAGCTGAACCTGCCGCTTCTGCAAGGAATCAACGTACGATTATGGTATGATGTTCAAGGCTGTCCGCTTCTGCGGAAGGAGTTCGCTTGTTTTATCGGCGAAGATTCGGACCCATCCTTTTTACAGAGGAGGTAATCCATGGCAGACAAATCCTGGCATCTCCCGGGTATCCGCCTGAAGGACAGGAAGGGCACGGAAGGCCGTGCGACGGAAAAAGTCCCGATTCCGGCCCTGGTGCTCATCCCGATGGTGCAGCATATCGGCGCGGCCTGTGTGCCGCTGGTCAAAAAAGGCGACGCCGTCCTGGCTGGACAGGTCATCGGAGATTCCGACGCCTATGTCTGCGCACCGGTTCACGCCAGCGTTTCGGGCATTGTGACGGCAGTCGAGCCCATGCTGTGCTTCGGAAACAGGCAGGTGCTGACCGTGTCCATCAAGCCTGATGCGCAGCAGCGCTTCCATCCGGATCTGGCGCCCCCTGTCATCGTGTCGCGCGAATCCTTTCTGAAGGCAGTGCGCGCATCCGGACTCACCGGTCTCGGAGGGGCAGGTTTTCCGGCCCATGTGAAACTGAATCCGCCGAAAGGCATGCATCCGGACTTGTTCATCGTCAATGCGGCGGAGTGCGAGCCTTTCATCACATCCGACTATCGTGAATGCATTGAATATCCATCGCGGATCATTGAAGGGATTAGGACAATCCTTCTCTGGACGGGCGTGGAGCGCGCCGTCATCGGCATCGAGGACAACAAGCCGGAAGCAGTGGAAACGCTGCGCAAAGCGTGCGGGGGAGATGGAAGGATAACGGTGCAGGTCCTGAAGAGCAGGTACCCCCAAGGCGCGGAACGCGTGCTCATCCACACCCTGACCGGGCGCCGGGTGAAAACGGGAAAGCTGCCGGCCGATGCGGGATGCCTGGTCATGAACGTGACATCCGTCTCCTTTCTGCAGTCTTATATCGAAACCGGCATGCCCCTCATGCGGAAGCGCGTCACCGTGGACGGCCCGCTGGTGGTCCGGCCCGGAAACATGGAGGCCGTAATCGGCACGCCTTTGTCGGATGTGTTCGCC
>CAZFWQ010000623.1:0-1916 GCA_964522755.1 uncultured Oscillospiraceae bacterium
CCAAAGCTGGCTGCTGCCCAGGTATTCGAAAATCTTGACCAGAAGCGCTTCAATCAGTTCAAACGCAAATGCGGGAGTGATCTTCCCGCTTTCGAGATCGGCCGCGTAAAAGGGATAAAGGTATTGGTCCAGCCTGCCGACACCATCGGGAAACAACAGGAATATCAGATAGAAACTCTGTACTGCTTCATAAAAACTGCCCGCCGGATTTCCGGGAACATTCGCGCAAGCCGTTGACAAGGCATCAAGTTCTGCCTTTCTAGCCGGATTCACTTCCTTTTCCGCCTTTTCCCGGCATAAGCCGGCGAGGCTTTCGGACCAGTCCATGATGCTGGCGCACACTTTTTTTAATTCATGCAGAAAGAAGGATTTCTCTTCATCATTTCCATATAACTCCAATGAGTCGGAAATCCTTCTCAAACAGCCTTTCAGTCCATATCGCAGGACATACTCGAAATTCGCGCTCATATGGTTGCCAGCCGGAATCCAAAGCCGGTCAACCATTTTGTTCCGCGCACATATTGTTTCTTGTAGTTTGTATTTTTCCATGGCATCGGGTATGTCCGGTCCTGACAGATCTTCAAATTCCGACGGACATGGAACGCTGCCGTTGCGGCCTCCGGCCAGCAGGTCGCATTCCGAGATCCCGGCCCATGGAGCCTGTGCGTTTTTCCGCAAGGCGCTTTCCGCCAGAAAACGTATTCGTTCCGTCATGTGTCCGTACCCCCAGAGACAGGTTCACCTTGTTTCCGACGGGAAGACTTGTCGGGAACATTTCAGCCAGGACACTTGTCCGGGTCCGGCAGCATGAATTCGCTGATAATCAGCAGCAGGCTGTCATAGCTGGCAATGAACGAACGCAGCGTGCGAACCGTGGCGCCGTAAGAATCGAACTCCCGCACGGCCATGCCGTCCTCCGCATAGGCTCTTCGGAAATCGATGAACTTTTCGCTCAACATGGAGATGACAGCCGGATCCACCGGATTGTCCATGCGGCTGATCGGCTTGATGTCGGTCGCATTGAACTTCTGCTGCCAGGCATGGGGGATGGTCATGACGATGTCTCCGCCGATGGTTTCAGACCAGTGCCCGGCGTGTCGGAATGCGGCAGACAGCAGACGGGTGCGGTAACCCCTTTCCTTGTAGAGGCCGTATGCCTTTTTCAATACCGCGATGCCGGCCCAGTCCATGAAAGCAGGGTCTATAGATATATTTTCCTTTTTAGCCACCGCTTTCAGCCAATCATCCAGGCGCCCGATCATCAGCGTGCAGACGGGCGTCATGTCCTTTGTCGGAAGCCCCAGCGCTTCCCTCCGGTTAAGCCCCCGCTCCACGGCCTCCGCGACGGCAATCGCCTGCGGCAATGTGAAGCTGACTGTGGCATTGATGTTCACCCCGGCGAAGGTTACTTCCTCAATTGCTTTGACGCCAGCCGCGGTGACCGGCATCTTGACCTGCATGTTCGGTGCCAGGCTATTGAATCCGATGGCCTGTTCCACCATCATCTGCCAGTTCAGATAGTACTTCGCGTTTGTCTGGATGGATATGCGGCCCTTTCGGCCATGCTCGCGCTCAAAGACGGGCATCAGGAGCTCCGCGCCCTTCACGGCCATCTCCCTTATCAATTGCCATGTGATGTCTTCTTCCGTGCCTTCCGGCATGGAAGCGACGATTTCACGGATGCGTCCCTCCCAGAGGGGCATTTCCTTCTTCAGCACATCGACGACGATGACGGGGTTGGTGGTGGCGCCCACGGCGCCGTGCCCGATCGCGTCCTCCAGTTCGCCGATGGAACAGGAATCGTTCCACAGGTCGGTTGCCGTCGTGCTGACACTTTCGTGGAGAGGGCCGAGATACAGGTGGTCCATTGCTGCAGCCTCCTACGGGCAAATGTTCAGAACTTGCGTCCCATGATG
>CAZFWQ010000624.1:0-1913 GCA_964522755.1 uncultured Oscillospiraceae bacterium
GAGGTGTACTGGACATGAATTGGACCCCTCGGGCTCATGCCATTTCCGTGGTTCCCATAAGAGAAGAAAACCTCCGTGAACTGGCCGTGATGGTCTCCACCCGCGTGAAGAGGCAAAGAAAGGCGCTTCCCGTTCTGCCATCCCGCTTTGAATCGCCGGATGAACTTGTGCCAGAGATTGAAAACCTGTTCCGTCATGGATCGGGCTTCATGGCCGTGGAGAACGGGAACCCGGTCGGATTCATGGCCGGTTGGCTCATCAGGACATTCATGGGGACGCAGAACGGGGTCTTCGTGCCCGAAGCGGGATTTGGCACGGACAGTGCGGATTCGCGGCGTATCATCAATATCTTCGATGCCCTGTATGCGGAGCTCTGCCGGGAATGGTGTCATGCCGGGTTTCTCAATCACTCCATCATCACATATGATGAAGAACGGGAACTTCGGAATCACTTGTTCCATCAGGGATTCGGTGGCGTCTGCATGGATGCGGTCCGACCCGCCTTGGCTATGAACTTGCCTGTTCCCACCGATCTTCGAATCATGGAGGTCAAAGCGTCGGATGATTCCGCCATCGCGGCATGGACGGATTTGTGCAACCTGCACGCCGCATACATGCGTTCCGCGCCCATATGCCTGGGTTCGGCGCAGGAGCGCCACGAAATGATTGAATTGCGCGAATGGCTGTCGCATGACGCGCACCATGCGTGGATTGTTGTGAAGTCATCCGACGGGGCACCTGCTGCCTATCTTCAAATGGAAATGGAGACGGACGGTACTTCCATTCTTGTGCGCGATCAGCACAACATGGCGGTAACCGGGGCCTTTACCCATCCGGACATGCGTGGAAACGGGGTGGCCACCCTGCTTCTGGATGCAGCCCTGCAAAAGGCCGCATCACTGGGAATGACAAGCATGTCGGTAGACTTCGAGTCACGGAACACGCCAGCCATGTCATTCTGGACGCGGCATTTCACCCCTTTCACATTTTCTGTGCTGCGATGCGTTGATGGTCGTTTGTTCAAAAATGCATAAGAATCTGGATGACATGGATATCGAGCGGATGCGGCATTCGTCCGACACCATGCTTGACAAGCGAATTTCGCAAGCATAAGATTACATTCCCGTGCTGATTCGAAGAATGAAGCGCATGGGAATTTCAACGTTTGCCTGTATTGCAGCGGTCATTTCAGGACATCGGCATCGGCGGGGGGTACGGCATGATCCATGTGGAAGGCCTGACAAAGACATATCGGGTCCCGAAACGTGCGACAGGGGTGAAGGAGGCGCTGAAAGCGCTTGTTCACCGTGAAACCGTCAAGGTGGAGGCAATCCGCGATGTTTCCTTTCACGTGTCACCGGGGGAAATGGTCGGATACATCGGGCCCAACGGCGCGGGAAAGTCCACAACCATCAAAATCATGAGCGGCATCCTTGTTCCGGATTCGGGAAGCTGCGTCATCCTCGGCAGAACGCCCTGGAAAGAGCGCGTCGCCCATGTCAGGGACATCGGCGTGGTGTTCGGCCAGCGCTCCCAGCTATGGTGGGACGTTCCTGTCCAGGATTCATTCGAACTGCTCCGTGATATATACCGGGTGCCTGAACCCGCATTTAAAAAGACTTCGGAACGCCTGACTGAAGTTTTGGGATTGTCCGATTTCCTGAAAACACCGGTACGCAGCCTCAGCCTTGGACAGCGCATGCGGTGCGAGCTGGCGGCTTCCCTTCTTCACAGCCCCAGGCTGCTCTTCCTCGACCAGCCCACCATCGGGCTGGATGCCGTGTCCAAACTCGCCGTGCGCCAGTTCATCCGGGAAATCAACCGGGAAGAGGGAACCACGGTCATCCTCACAACACATGACATGAACGACATAGAAGCGCTGACAAACCGGATTCTGCTAATCGGGAAAGGTC
>CAZFWQ010000625.1:0-1912 GCA_964522755.1 uncultured Oscillospiraceae bacterium
CGGAACGCAGCTGTTCCGTACTGCCGGCTTTTTCCCGTTCTGCCCGTTTCCTGCCGAAATGAAAACCGTTCCATTTCCACCCGGTTTTTCCCGCAGGTGCCTTTTCCGCATTCCGTTCCCGCTCGGTCGGACGTTCATTCATCTGACGTTCCCTCCCGATTCCGCCTTTCATGCCGTTCTTTCATCTTCGCATCGTGCTCGTAGGCGATGACGATCCGCTGGACCAGTTCATGCCGCACAACGTCGCGAGCCGAAAGGTGCACGAAGGAAATGCCTTCCACCCCGCGGAGGATGCGCTGCGCTTCATTCAAGCCGGAGCGCGTGTTCCCCGGCAAGTCAATCTGCGTGACGTCGCCCGTGATGATGGTGCGTGAACCCACGCCCATCCGGGTGAGAAACATCTTCATCTGTTCCGGGGTCGTATTCTGAGCTTCATCCAGTATGATGTACGCGTCATCCAGCGTGCGCCCCCGCATGTAGGCAAGCGGGGCAACCTCGATGATGCCGCGCTCCATGTGGGTCTGGTAGGTTTCGGGACCCATGATGTGGTACAGGGAATCGTACAGGGGGCGAAGATAGGGGTCCACCTTGCTCTGAAGATCACCGGGCAGAAATCCCAACCGTTCCCCCGCTTCCACGGCGGGACGGGTGAGGATGATGCGCGTCACGGCCTTCTCGCGAAAAGCCTTCACCGCCATGGCGACGGCAAGGAACGTTTTTCCGGTGCCGGCGGGTCCGATGCCGAAAACAACTGGATTCCGACGGATTTCCTCCACATAGTGCTTCTGGCCGAATGTCTTGCACTTGATCGGTTTTCCACGGTATGTGACGCAGACGAGGTCCGAGGGCAGTTCTCCGCTGCGCATGCTGTCGGGATCGGCGCTCAGGCTGATGTAGTACCGGACCTGCTGTTCCGTGACGGCATCTCCGCGGCGCGCCGTCTCAAGCAGCCGGCTGAGAACGTCCGCGGCGCAATCCGCACGGTACTCGAAGCCTGTAATGCGTATTTCGCCGTTACGGGCATGCACTTTCACGTTCAATTCGTCTTCCAGTATCCTCAGGTGCCGATCGGCAGCCCCGAAGACATTCATGGCCTGTTCCATGTCATCGAGTGCAATCAGACGTTCTACGACAATTTCCATTCCGCCTCCCGTTCAGGGCCGTTTTGCAAGAAGCATGAGCGCTATGAGGTACCGGTACAAGTCAATGCGGGATCCTGCGGCGTCCGGTCTGAAGTGCAGAATCCCATGCCGCGGGAAGGCGTCATGGCTCTATCGGCGTCAGAAGATCTGTCCGAAGAACCGTCCCGTCATCCCGGACAGCGGGTATGATCAGGCTGTCAACCTTGGTAAGCTGCACCTTGAAGCTGTAAAGCGTGAATTTTTCCAGGATGCCTCCCAGCAATCGGAGCGAGTTCTCCATTTTCGCGGGATCCCCTATTGCCTTGACTATATAAGGCGTAACCAGCTGGTGGCCGTTCACCATAAGGTACCGGCCCGCCTTTCTGATCTCGCTGGTCGCCACGATGCGTTCGTCATTGATGGAAATGGCCTGCACATCGGAAGCGCGCAATTCATTGACCAGATCCAGCATGTGCCGGTCCTCGATGATGCGATCCCCCTCCGTATCCATCTCAATCAGCAATCCGCTGCCCTTGACCGTCTCCAGTCCGGCAATCACGCGTGCGGCCTTCACGTCTTTCTTCATTTGATCCAGCGCATCCTGGTCAACGCTCTGCTCGTTGTCGAAGGCAGCCAGTTCCACCTGCAGTTCCTCAATGCGCTGCTGCAGCTTCTCATTGTTGCTGCGTTCCTGCAGGATATCCTCGGCCAGTTCGGAAACACGCTTTTTTTCAAAGCTTGCGACCTGCGTGTTGGCCTTGACACTGCCATACTGCCAGGCGACGATGATG
>CAZFWQ010000626.1:0-1911 GCA_964522755.1 uncultured Oscillospiraceae bacterium
CGGCAGGGGGCGGAGGAATACGACGAGACTGGTTTTAGCGCAGAAGGGCAGGCCAATCAGGAAATCCGGGTTGTTCGCCTGGAAGATATCGATGCCGATGCCAAGAATATCGTTGACGCCTTCCGAAGCCAAATAAGCCCCGGGTACGATTTCCTTGACCGATGTCCTCAATTCGCCCAGCAGCTTCACATATCCGCACCATGCATCGCACGGGCGCTCATGATCGTGCCTGCCGCTGTAACAGGCGAGGCCCCATGCACCGCATACCTGGTCAAGGTATATCCCGTCGGGATGGAAACGGTTCGCGAGCTCCGTGATTTTGTCAATGAAGTGCATCCTCCACTCCCGGCTGAAGGGGCACATGACGGCGAATACAACCTGGCCGTATTTTTCCTTGTAGCAGGTTCCCCCCATATCCCAGTATTCAGAATGCAAAGCCGGATTGTCGGTGCCAAATCTCAACTCGTCATTCATTTTTTCCAGCTGCATGGGTGAAAGGCCGGATACGCACCAGTCTGACCATTCGGCAAGCCTGCCGATGCCGGAAGCCGGATCCGCAAGCCTTCCATTTGCATACAGGGCCAGTTTTCCGCCGTCCTTATGGATTTGTGCCACGGCGCTTTGCAGCCCTTCCGGCCCACCCATGCATTCACCTGCTTCATAATCGGGGAACATCGTGTCATGGCCGTTTTCCATATAACCCGAAATCTGGAGGGCGTCAATGCCATGACGTGCGAAACTGTTTCCGTGATCCGGAAGCTGGCTGAACAGGTGAACAGGTTGTTCGGCATTTTGCTGCTTGCAGAGTGCCCACGCCCAGGCAGGCGATTCACGGCACCAGTCCGGAGCAGCCGGCTTGATGAAGACGGATTCAAACCAGCTCCTGTAATTCTGCGCGCCGGTTCTCCAATCCCCCTCATGTGCCAGAAGGCGAATGGGAGGAAGCGCGTACTCATCCTGTGCCCCCAGATGAAGGTCCGCAAAACGCACCTCCATATATGGGATGCCATTGTCCATGCCCACTGCGAAGACCTTTGACCTGGGCGCCTCATCGCATACGCCCATGTAGATTCCGTAGTTGTCCGTGAAAACATCAAGCCACTGCATGGAGCAGAAAACCGGATAATGCAGCCGAATGTTATCCTGCTGCGCCATTTCTGACAAGGGAACAGTGAATCCGGCACCATGGGGCAATGCAAAGAATGAATCCGGGGGCATTTTCAAGCCGCTGAACCGGATCCTTGCAGAACTGACTATCCCCACACCCGTGTTCCTTACAGCTGCATTCAGCTCGAAACCCCAGTCGTGAGGTCTCCATGTCCCGATGATTCCCACGTCGTCGCACAATGCCTTGAAGCATAATTCATTGTTCCTGCGGCATACCATGAATGTCCAATCATGAAGGCATCGTTCCTCATTGCCGTGTGCCGGATCACCATGCGGTCCGTACAAGCCAGCCGGTTTCACATGGACATCCTGTTCCCGACTGAAGCCCTGTTCCCGACTGAAGTCAGGTTCCCGACTGAAGTCAGTTTCCCGCATTTCCATTTCCGGCTGATAAACGGCCTCAAGCCAGCTATCGGATTCCAGCGAGCTGTCGCCGCCCATGCCACAGAGGCAAAGAGCGCCTGTTGCCGCATGCATTGAAATTCGCTGTCCAGATAGATTTTCAAGTTCAAGCATTCTGCCCGACCTGTCCAAAACCGCCACCCCGCTGATGAGAGCCATGAAATATTGCGAATGCCGAAGCCGGGACCGTTGAAATCCATCGCATCAACTCCAGCGGCACGCCTTCAACTTTCAATTGACAATCCGACTGCATCCGGCTATCTTATTCTATGTGTCCATTCATTCATACACCTCCGGGAACGGGAATGCAAGATGGGATGAGATTGCGCGAGTGGAACGGGT
>CAZFWQ010000627.1:0-1892 GCA_964522755.1 uncultured Oscillospiraceae bacterium
TCTCTTCCCAGTACATCAGCTTCAGCAGCATGATGACAAGCTTGACCTGTTCGTCTAGAAACGCGCCGGTTACGATTCCATATGATGTTCCGGGTATTCCTCCCGTTTCATGTCATCCGTAAACATGCCGATGTAGTTTTTATAACTTTCACAAAAAATCCTATACATGGTACTTCTCCCTGAAGATAGGCAGTTTATTCAAGAATGCTTCTCTTTTTGAAGGATACAGGTCTTTTCTCAGCAATACTTCATCAATAATGCTCAGAATCAGCGCCTTGTCACTATCAATAATCAGAAGGTCCATATCCTCCAGGTCTTTTGTTTCCATCCTGATGATTTTGCTGACAATGATGTCCTCATATCGGCCTTTCCTTTACAACACGCAACGCACTATGCTTTCCTTTACAATGAACAGCGCTGCGCAGTTGTACCATAGTTTCCCCTGCCAGACGCATCGCTGATCCGGCTGCAGAGGGGATCTGCCTGCAGAGGGGGTCTGCCCGCGAAAAGTGATTATGAACATGCCTCGCCAGGCCTGCGTATCCGATATTCTACCAATTCCAATTCTAGTCCGTTCGGTTTCAGATTTTTCCATTCCTTAACCACAAAACCGGCGTGCGACTCCGGAATCCTCCTGCTCGATATGTTCCGGCGGTCGACGGGGTAAGAAAGGAACTCGCAATCCAGATTTGCCCAGGCCCATTGAATCAGCGAGGATACAGCTTCCATGCCATATTTTCTGCCATGGGCGCCTTTCTTGATCCATATGCCAAGTTCCGGCACGGTCTGATCCAGATCATGGATGCCCGAACATCCGAGGAATTCACCGGTACCCTTGTCAAGGACTACCATCTGCAGATTTGTCCGATCTTTCAATGAAAGAATCGCACTTTCAATAAATGAAACAGTATCCCCCAGGACGGCCGGTGTCGGCGGAGACATGTATCGCGTGACCTCATCGGTAAACTCACTGAATATTTCATCGGCATATTCCATTGAGATCGGGACCTGCAGCAACCTCTCCGATTCGACTTTCACATTCATCAATAAAAGATTTTCTTCCATTTTCGGCCTTCCTTTCTTTTTATGCTCATCTGCCCATGCTTTTCTTTCAAGTTTTTCCATGAATTGCTTTTCCGAATCGCCAGTTCACTTCCATACTGCCGGTTCATTTCCTTTTCAGCCTGCATGCTACATGCGCGCTCCCATCTTGCTTCCTGAGGCATACCGCTTCAATCCTGCCTTGAATATCTGTCTCGCCAGAATCACGGCACCGATGTCAATGGCCAGGACACCGAGGCAGACCGGCAGGTTGAAAGCCAGCATCAGGCGATAAGGCACAAATACCACGAATGCCGTCGGAAGCACCGTGTAGATGACCCACTTCACGCCCGGCCTGAAGATGCTGTCCGGATAGAGCGAGAAATTGAGCATGAATTCCGTGACCAGGCGCGTCACGCCGGAAGAATCCCCCCAGTAGAAAACCAGCGCGTCGGCCATGGATAGGACCGCTCCCAGCAGCAGGGCTCCGGCGATCGTGAAAATGAGGAACAGCAGCCACTTTCCGGGGTTCCACCCGGATATGGCGAAAAACAGGATGATGGCGTAGACGAAATCTCCCCACGCGGAAAAGTTCATGCGGGCAGCATGCAGGTGAATGAACGGATCACGCGGCTGAAGCAGGAATATGTCCAGTTCCCCGCTCTGAACGATGGCGTTGATGCGCCCGACATTCCCAAAAACGATGTGCAGCAGTCCGAATGTTGATGCAGACAGTGCCCAGATGGACATCACGTCACGGAAGCCGTACCCACCCAGGTTCCCCGTCTGCTGGAACACCATCCACCAGAAAAACAGGAAAAACACGTCGTTGATGGCCATTCCCACGGCCT
>CAZFWQ010000628.1:0-1886 GCA_964522755.1 uncultured Oscillospiraceae bacterium
CATTGGTTCCCATCATACTTCAGGAAGCAAAGCACTATGAGAAAGAGGGCCATATCATTGGCCTGTCAGACTTTGCGGAGCACCCTGCCTATCAAACCAAATGGCTCAAGCATGGCCTTGCAAGTCTGGGACTGAAAGACAGCTATGCCATCCCCGAAGTGTATGACAGCTATTCATCGCTGTTCTGGATGGATTACCGGAATCAGCATGTGGGCGGTCCGGGTTTTGATGCAAGGACAAATGATCTGTACCCTTACCTTGCTTGGGCGGAAGCCCATTTCCACCATGCGCCATTCCCGGTCATACCCGATGTTTCCCTCTATCCGTTGACGTGGGAAGCGGAGGCCAGCCAGGCGGATTATTCCGGAATTGCCAGCATATGCGAAGAATATGAGCGGAGAAAAGTTGCGGCACCTCATACATGGCATGCCGCCGAGGTGTTCATGTATCTGCTGGATGAAGGGTTCTGATATGCCGGAAGAACATTTTCCTTTTCAAGTTGGCTTTGCCGGAAGACTACTCGGTGTGATGATTGAAAAAATCCACATCACAAGGCTACAACCTTATTACTTCTGATAATCAGAACGATTGGGTGGTATATATTCATGATAATACATAAACTGAAGACGTGAAGATCCGTGATCTTCATTTCGCTGACAATCATGATCCTGACTAATACGGAAGGAGGAGGGCAGATGAGAATCCAAGCAAGCAGCGTTGATGAATATATCACAAAAGTGCCGATGGATAGAAAAGAAGCGATGGAAAAACTCCGAAAAACAATTATGATGAATCTGCCTTCAGGCTTTGAAGAAACAATGGCATTTGGAGCGATTAGTTACGTCGTTCCCAAGAGTATTTATCCTCAAGGGTATCATGCCGACCCCAAAGAACCACTGCCCTTTATAAGTATCGCATCACAGAAGGACTTTATTGGTTTATACCATATGGGTATCTATGCATTGCCGAATTTGCTTGCCTGGTTTCAGGAAGCCTATATCAATCTTGGCATCGGAAAACTTGACATGGGGAAAGCATGCATACGACTTAAAAAGATGAATGCCATTCCCTATGATTTGATTGGGGAGTTGTGCGGTAAGATTACCCCGGAACAATATCTGAGTCACTACATGAATGCTATAAATCGATAAAGGAGAGTATTATGGATATTGTCAAAGTTTGGTCGGAATTGAACTGGTTGGCTGTTATTGTTTCGGCTGTGTCCACCTTTCTTGTCGGAGGAATCTGGTACACCATACTTGACAAGGTGTGGACCAAGGCCAATGGTTTCATACCCGGCTTCCTCAAAAGCCGCAACATGGGACTTGTTTTTGGGCTGTCACTTGTTTTGTCTCTGATTATGGCTCTCAACCTTGCGCTCTTCATCGGAAAAGCCGGCTTTGAGTTCGGCTTGATCGCCGGATTCCTGACGGGGCTGGGGTGGGTGGTCCCCGCGTTCGGAATTGTTGCCCTTTTCGAAAAAAAGCCTCTGGCCTATGTCATGGTCAACGGCGGGTATATGGTTGTATCGTTCATCATCATGGGAGCTGTCATCGGGGCTTGGAAATAGCCTCGATGTCTGAATCCTTTTTTTCATACGGCAGCGCCCCCATGCCGGTAACCAACGTGCCAAACTAATTTGGTGCAAACAAATTTGGGTGAATTCAGTTTTTAAACATGCTACCTGACTTTAGGATCAGACGTTCAAAAATGGTGCGAACAGGATTGATATTTTAAGGTTGTCGCAGAAAAGTGGCAGCCTTTTTTAACCTCGAGAATAACGAGTTACAGTTTGTAGTTGAAGATTGTTTTTATTTGCGTCTCCGATAGAAAATAATTGGTCAACGGCATATCGAATCTGTTTGCCAAATCATTGATGAAATCGG
>CAZFWQ010000629.1:0-1881 GCA_964522755.1 uncultured Oscillospiraceae bacterium
CGAGGGTTGCATCGGGCAAGGTTCTTGATGCAGTCGCCCTGCGCATTCCCTAGTTGTTCGGAGGCTCCGCCGACCTGAATCCCTCGACCAACACCGAAATCAAGGGCGGCGGCAATTTTGAACCTCCCTCCCGTTTCACCGGGGACATGCAGGGTGCCGCGTCCGGCGCATGGGACTACTCCGGGCGCAACCTTCATTTCGGAATCCGCGAACACGCCATGGGCGCCATATTGAACGGCTTGTCCGCCCACGGCGGATTTCGCCCTTTCGGAGCCACTTTCATGGTGTTTTCCGATTATCTGCGCCCTTCCGTCCGGCTGGCTGCCATCATGCATCTGCCAATCATATACATCTTCACGCACGACAGCATCGCCCTCGGAGAAGACGGTGCGACCCATCAGCCGGTAGAGCAGCTGGTGGGTCTCCGGGTCATCCCGCATCTCCAGGTCCTGCGGCCGGCAGATGCGAACGAGACCGTTGCTGCATGGCGTGTCGCCCTCGAAACGAAAGACCGGCCGACGGCGCTTGTCCTCAGCCGGCAGGCGCTGCCCGTCTATGACCGCGTCCAGTTTGCCGCGGCGGATGGATTGCGGCATGGCGCCTACGTGATGGCTGACCTCCCCGCCGCCACAGGCGCCGGAAGCCTTCCTGAAGCAGAGTCCGGAACCAAGGGCATGCTGCGTCCGGCTATGCCTTCCATCCTGCTGATGGCCAGCGGTTCCGAAGTGTCCCTGATTGTGGAGGCGGGACTGCAGCTCTCAGGACAGGGAATTTCCGTCCGCCTGGTTTCAATGCCGTCGTGGGAAATTTTCGACGGGCAAACCTCCGAATACCGGAACTCCGTGTTTCCAAAGGACATGCCCGTACGGCTCGCAGTCGAGGCGGGGTCTCCAGCCGGCTGGCACAAGTACACCGGGGACCACGGCTCGGTACTGGGCGTCACGGAATATGGCTCTTCGGCTCCGGGCAATGACGTGATGTCCGGTTACGGTTTCACAGTATCAGCCATTCTCGGCAAGGGAAAGGAGCTGCTCGGCAAGGCCACCAACGGAATACCGCTCCTTCGGGATGACGGAACGCTGAATGGATGCCATGGCAGCGATATCGACATCACGCTGCAAAAGGACAGGGTCAGTGAAATCGTCTATCTTAATTATCATGACCGTCTCACGGGGCTTTACAACCGCAGATTCTATGAGGAGGAGCTGAACAGGCTCGACACGGAAAGAAACCTTCCCATAAGCATCATCATGGGAAATATCAACGGGCTGAAGCTGATCAACGATTCATTCGGGTACGCCATGGGTGACGAGCTGCTGGTAAAAGCGGCTGAAGTGATCAGGAAAGGGTGTCGGAATGACGATATCGTCGCCAGGCTTGGCGGAGATGAATTCGTCATCCTGCTGCCGACCACGACAGTACGTCAAACGGAGTCGATATTAAAACGCATAACGGATTTGTCAAGCCGGGAAAAAGTGAGAAATCTGGGACTCTCCATTTCCTTCGGACATAAGACAAAAAACAACAGACAGGAAGACATTCAGGATATCGTCAAATGTGCCGAAGACCAGATGTACAGGAACAAGCACCCGGGGTACTCCACCATCAGAAGCAAGGCAATCGACCTGACCCTGAGCGCGCTGTTTGAAAAATCCAGCTGGGAAAAGCAGCATTCGGTCCGGGTCAGCGAACTGTGCGCGAAAATTGCCACCGGAATGCATCACGACAACACGCTCATCGCGCAGATTCGCCTGGCCGGGCTCCTGCATGACATAGGAAAGAGCGAAATCGACGTGGAGATCCTGAATAAGCCGAATGCGCTCGATACGGATGAATGGGAGGAAATGAAAAGACATCCCGAAATCGGGTATCGCATCCTGA
>CAZFWQ010000630.1:0-1872 GCA_964522755.1 uncultured Oscillospiraceae bacterium
AGGCAGGTGCCCTTTTCACGGGTTTGCGTATGACGCGTCGGGCAAGGTTGTGCTCATCCCCGCCAATGGGAAAAACACCCCTGTGCCGGAACGGTTCCGGGTCACGGCCTACAAGGCGGTAGAAAAATATGGATTCATATGGCTGTGGTATGGCGAATACGAAGCGGATCTGCCTGAAATCCCGTTCTTCCCCTACTTGCGACAAGGTTTTTCCTACGGCGGTTTTTCAGAAACCTGGCCGGTTCACTATACAAGGGCCATCGAAAACCAATTGGATGTTGTCCATCTTCCTTTTGTCCACACCAATTCGATTGGCCGCGGCAACAGGACTTTGGTCAATGGTCCGGTTGTGACATGGGAAGAAAACCTATTGACATTCTATGTGGACAATACTGCAGACGATGGCGCCACAAAACCGCTGAAGCCGCAGGAGATAGCGAATTACAAGGATTTGTTCCACCTCCAGCTCCAGATGCCGAACACCTGGCAGAACATCATCAGCGACAATCTGCGCATCGTGGCTGTCTTCGCCCCGATCGACGAAGGGCACACGCACATTTATCTGCGATTCTATCAGAACTTCATGAAGACGCCGGTATTGAAGCAGTTGGTCAATGCATTCAGCACCATCGGCAACAAATACATCCTTCATCAGGACAGGCGCGTAGTCCTTACGCAGATTCCCATCCGCACCGAAATGAAAATGGGTGAAAACCTGGTTCAGGGAGATGCTCCGATTATCGAGTTCCGCAAGCGGAGGGCTTTTCTGAAAGGGGAAACCACAAATCAATGAATGCCATGACGTCTGATTTGATGGAAGGAATCTTGGGGGGAAATCAATTGAAAAACATCGTGATCACTGGAAGCACAAGGGGAATCGGATTCTGCATGGCTCGTGAATTCCTGAAAAGCGGGTGCCGCGTGACGGTTTCCGGAAGGAGCGAAAAATCACGCGAGGCCGTAATGAAGGCCTTCAGTTCTTTTCGTGATCAGGTTGTTTTCATAGCCTGCGATGTGAAAAGCAAATCCCAACTGGAACACCTCTGGGATGAATCCGTGAAAAAGTGGGGGAGCGTCGACTGCTGGATAAACAACGCCGGGCAGAACTGCCCCCATGCCGTTGTTCATGAAACCGGAACGGCCTATGTCGACGCCGTGATCGACACCAATATCAAAGGGATGATTTTCGGTTCGCAGGTCGCAGCCAAAAACATGATGGCGCAGGGAAGCGGTCAAATCTGGAATATGGAAGGCCTCGGCTCCAACAACATGATTATTGAAAAAACTATCCTATATGGTACGACCAAGGCTGCCCTGACTTATTTCACAAAGGGGCTGGCGAAAGAACTTGCAGGAACGCCAGTGTTGGCGGGCCGACTTTCTCCAGGCATGATGCTGACGGACTTCATCACCAAGACCCCGGATGGTGAAAAGTCCACCGTGACGGAGGACAAGCAGTTTCGGCAGACATTCAACATCCTGGCGGACAAGCCGGAAACGGTTGCGGCATTCTTCATTCCCCGCATTCTATCAAACACTAAGAACAATGCCCAAATCGTTTGGCTGACCTCGGCCAAAGCGGCAGGCAGGTTCATGACATCAGGTCTGATCAAGAGAAAACTGCTCTGAACCTCGGGAATCAAATATCGGCGACAGGCACATTCCCCTGCATCCAGTTCAGTTCGCTGTCCAGCATGAAGCGTTTGGACCAGTTGCTTCCGGCAGGAGCCCATTGCTGGAAACTGTCGATGGTCGTGTATAATGCATCCATCGATTCCTTCGTTTTTGTTTCCAGCACGCTGCTGATCTGGAGAATCAGGTTTTCCGGTTTGTCGGGAACTCCTTCAAGCACTTTCAGGAACCATTTGTGAT
>CAZFWQ010000631.1:0-1868 GCA_964522755.1 uncultured Oscillospiraceae bacterium
AATCCAGGATTCACATGAATCCGCAGTCAGGAACCCGATTGAATACCCCAAATGATCATACCATATTGAAATCAAGAATATTATAGATAAAACCTATCCTTCGCTGCGTGAAAACAGTTTGAACTGATGTTGGAAGGGTAAATTATATTTATTGTTATTCCGCAATATCCGAAATCAGGAATGGCTGACAATGGATATCTCCGACAGTGAAAACATGGGTATCCTTGTTCTCGGTTCGGAAAACCCGATATGGCTGACGAGTGAATGTGCGTCATTGATTATGTCCATATTGACAAATCTGCAGTGACGTGATGAAGTCGTGAATCCGAAATGAAAGGACCGCTTGATGAGATCAAGGGATAACTATCGCGAGGGCGGGTTCACCCTCGTAGAACAGATTGCAGTGATAGCAATCATCGGGATTCTGTCCATGATAGCAGTCCCCCGAATCAGCGCCTATGCCGAATCATCAAAATCGGCCGCGGACCTTGCCAGCCTCAAGATGCTGAACACAGCGACCGCAATACTCGGCGTATCGAAATCCATTGATGCCGCTGATGTTTTTTCGGGCATATCAACCGATACCCAGCGGATGCAGACCTTGGTCGATGATCAGCTTCTTTACGCGGTGATTGCGCCAAAACAAACAAACAGCAGCTTCGAGTGGAACATTCAAAGCCAGGTATGGATTATTAGCGGCGGCATCGCAGCTGCTGCCCTGAGTCCCTTGGGTGATGCATTCCAGGATATATCGGCGGGAATGATTTCCTTGATTGAGACGCGCTTTGCCCTGAAAGGCTATGGAAGGAACTGGGGAGATTATGCATTCACTGACATAGGCCTGAATCCGGCGGATTGGACGGCGCCCATCAACCACATCGTCTATAAGCCGGGGGGATCCCAGCTGGCCATTCGTCCGGAAGCCGGGTACACCTTTTTAGTAGTCGACATGGACGGCAAAACGAAAAGCCTGGCGGAATCTCTGAAATGGAACCTGATTTACAGTAATCTGGACAAGAAATGGTATTATCATAAAGTGGATGCGGCAAATGTCATCGACATCAGCACGCTGACCGTTGCGAAAAGCAAATGAGCATGGTAGTTGAAATACGACAATATCAGTCATCACCCTGTTGAAGCGGATGCCGGCATCTTTGCCAATTCCTGTCAAGAGCCGTACACTTTATTTTCTTATCTGGAAATTCCTGTCAATCGCCGTACACTTCATTTTCTTATCTGGATCGAGCGGGCGTTCACGCCCTTTTGCCGATCTCATCCGTGATCCTCGCGACGAATGCATCCAGCGCCATCGCACCCAGATCGCCTTCCTTGCGTGATCGGACGGCCACCGCGCCATTTTCCAGTTCCCTGTCTCCGATGACCAGCATGTAGGGAACCTTTTCCAGCTGCGCCTCACGAATTTTATAGCCGATTTTTTCGTTGCGGGCGTCTATCTCAACATCCACGTCCCGGTCTCGAAGTACTTCTGCGACTTTCTCTGCAAAGGCCGCATGCTTGTCCGTCAATGGCAGGATTTTTGCCTGGACTGGAGCGAGCCAAACCGGAAACGCACCGGCGTAGTGCTCGATGAGGATGCCGAAGAACCGCTCGACGGAACCCAGCAAGGCGCGGTGTATCATATAGGGCCGCTGTTTGCTGCCATCGGCGGACACATAGGTCATGTCGAAACGTTCCGGAAGGTTGAAATCGAACTGGATGGTGGAAAGCTGCCATTCACGACCGAGCGCATCCTTGATCTTGATGTCTATCTTCGGTCCGTAAAAGGCGCCGCCGCCCTCGTCGATGTCGCAGTCCAGCCCTTCGGCTGCAACGGCTTCCTTCAGGGCCACCGTGGCCGCATCCCACAT